>JAEZHO010000462.1 GCA_023416545.1 Pseudomonadota bacterium | reverse complement strand
CCTGCATGAGGATCAGGTCGAGCGATCCGTCATCGCGCTCCGTCTGGAACAGGCGGTCGAGCCCCAGCAGGGCCGCGAGCAGCGCCCCGATCCAGACGATTGCCGGGCCGATGCGGGAGAGCAGGTTGAGGTCGGGGCCGACGCCGAACGGAATGACGGCGACCACGGTCATGAAGAAGAGGACGCCGATCAGGGCGCCGCCGCCGGCGCGTACGGACAGTCGCAGGTCGCGGAGCAGGAGGGACATCATGCCGCAGCCTCCTCGGCCACGCCCGCAAAGCCCGTCATGTGCAGTTCCCGCATCCCGTCGAGCCCCAGCGGCTGGTGGGTCGCGGCAAGCAGGATGCCGCCCCGATCCAGATGCTCGCGGATCAGCTCCGCGAAGGTCGCTTCCGCCCGGGTGTCGAGTGCGGCGGTCGGCTCATCGAGGATCCATACCGGCCGGTGCGCGACGAGAAGTTTGGCGAAGGCCATGCGGCGCTGCTGGCCGGCGGAGAGATAGCCGAAGGGAAGATGCGTGATGCCGCCGAGGCCGACCCGCTCGGCCGCCTCGGACACGGAAACCCCTGCGCCGCCCGGGAAATCGCCGAAGAAGCTCTTCCAGAAAGACAGGTTTTCGGCGACGGAAAGCTCCGCTTTCATCGCATTGCGGTGACCGAGATAGTGGCAGGCTTCGCTGGCGCGAATCGATTCCTCGCCGGCGGAGGTCCAGGCCACATGGCCCTCTTCGGGCCGCAGGAGGCCCGCGATGACCCGCAGAAGGGTGGACTTGCCGGAGCCGTTCCTGCCCGTCAGGATCAGTCCCTCACCGGTACCGAGCTCGAAGGAAATGCCGGAGAAAAGAAGGTCTTCCCCGCGCCGGGCGGCGAGCTTGTCGGCCGTCAACCGCATGGCAGGTCCTTCATGAAGCTTCCAGTTAACCGAGGAGAAAATTTGCACGCAATGACCATAAAGCGGTCTGGAACCCTTCTTAGAAATTATCTATAAGCTTCGCAACCACGTCAGCGGCCGGCGTGATTATCATCTTGCGCCGAACCTGAAGACCTCAATCTTCTCGTGCGGACAGCGGAAATGGTCGTACCCGCATCCTGATGTGCATTAGTGCATAGGCGTCCGCACGCGCGTGTTGGCTCTCATTATCAGCGGGGTTATTGTCCGTGGCTAAATCTCTCGACAGTTTCAATTGTCGCTCCGTCCTTACCGTTGGCGGTAAGGACTACGTCTATTACAGCCTGCCCAAGGCAGAAGCGAACGGTCTCCCCGGCGTGTCGAAGCTGCCTTTCTCGATGAAGGTCCTGCTCGAGAACCTGCTGCGCTTCGAAGATGGCCGGTCCGTCACGAAGGACCACATCCTGGCGGTCGCCGAATGGCTCAACAACAAGGGCATGGTTGAAAGCGAAATCGCCTATCGCCCGGCCCGCGTCCTGATGCAGGACTTCACCGGCGTTCCCGCCGTCGTCGACCTCGCCGCCATGCGCGATGCGATGGTTTCGCTGGGCGGCGACCCGGAAAAGATCAACCCGCTCGTTCCGGTCGACCTCGTCATCGACCACTCCGTCATCGTCGACGAGTTCGGCACCCCGACGGCCTTTGCCCGCAACGTCGACCTCGAATACGAGCGCAACGGCGAGCGCTACCGGTTCCTGAAGTGGGGCCAGCAGGCGTTCAAGAACTTCCGCGTCGTTCCCCCCGGCACCGGCATCTGTCACCAGGTCAACCTCGAATACCTCGGCCAGACGGTCTGGACCAAGGAAGAGGACGGCGAGACCATCGCCTATCCCGACACCTGCGTCGGCACGGACTCCCACACCACGATGATCAACGGTCTCGGCGTTCTCGGCTGGGGCGTGGGCGGCATCGAGGCGGAAGCGGCCATGCTCGGCCAGCCGGTTTCCATGCTCCTTCCGGAAGTCATCGGCTTCAAGCTGACCGGCAAGCTCAAGGAAGGCGTCACCGCGACCGACCTCGTGCTCACCGTCGTGCAGATGCTGCGCAAGAAGGGCGTCGTTTCCAAGTTCGTCGAGTTCTTCGGCCCGGGCATGGACAACATGCCGCTTGCCGACCGTGCGACGATCGGCAACATGGGCCCGGAATACGGCGCTACCTGCGGCTTCTTCCCGGTCGACGGCGAAACCATCAACTACCTCACCATGTCGGGCCGTACCCACGACCGGATCGCGCTGGTCGAAGCCTATTCCAAGGCCCAGGGCATGTGGCGCGACGGCGACGGCTCCGATCTCGTCTTCACCGATACGCTTGAACTGGACCTCGGCGACGTCGTCCCGTCCATGGCCGGCCCGAAGCGTCCGGAAGGCCGCATCGCGCTCGAGAACATCGCTTCCGGCTTTGCCGCAGCGCTCGACGCCGACTACAAGAAGCCGGGCCAGCTTTCGAGCCGCTATCCGGTGGAAGGCACCGATTTCGATCTCGGCCACGGCGACGTTGCCATTGCCGCGATCACGTCCTGCACCAACACCTCCAACCCGAGCGTGCTGATCGCAGCAGGCCTCCTGGCGCGCAACGCGGTCGCCAAGGGTCTCAAGACCAAGCCGTGGGTGAAGACCTCGCTCGCACCCGGATCGCAGGTCGTCGGTGAATATCTCGCCAAGTCCGGCCTGCAGGCCGATCTCGACAAGCTCGGCTTCAACCTTGTCGGCTTCGGCTGCACGACCTGCATCGGCAATTCCGGCCCACTGCCGGCGCCGATCTCCAAGACGATCAACGACAAGGGCCTGATCGCAGCCGGCGTGTTGTCGGGCAACCGCAACTTCGAAGGCCGCATCTCGCCGGACGTCCAGGCGAACTACCTGGCCTCGCCGCCGCTCGTCGTCGCCTACGCACTCGCCGGCACGGTCCAGAAGGACCTCACGTCCGAGCCGATCGGCGAAGACCAGAACGGCAACCCGGTCTACCTGAAGGATATCTGGCCGACCTCGCACGAAGTGCAGGAGTTCATCCAGAAGTACGTCACCCGCGAACTCTACGAGTCGAAGTACGCCGACGTCTTCAAGGGTGACACGAACTGGCAGGCCGTCCAGGTTCCGCCGGGCCAGACCTATGCCTGGGACGACGATTCGACCTATGTCCAGAACCCGCCCTACTTCGTCGGAATGGGCAAGACGGGCGCCGGCATCAAGAACATCAAGGGTGCCCGCATCCTCGGTCTGTTCGGCGACAAGATCACCACGGACCACATCTCGCCGGCAGGCTCCATCAAGGCCGCGTCGCCAGCCGGTGCCTACCTGATGGATCATGGCGTCGGGGTTGCCGACTTCAACCAGTACGGTACGCGCCGCGGCAACCACGAGGTGATGATGCGCGGTACCTTCGCCAACATCCGCCTGCGCAACCACATGCTCGGCCCGAACGGCAAGGAAGGTGGCTACACGATCCACTATCCGTCGAAGGAAGAGATGTCGATCTACGACGCCGCCATGAAGTACAAGCAGGAAGGCGTCCCGCTCGTCATCTTCGCCGGTGTCGAATACGGAAACGGTTCGTCCCGCGACTGGGCGGCGAAGGGCACGAACCTCCTCGGCGTCAAGGCGGTTATCGCCCAGTCCTTCGAGCGTATCCACCGCTCCAACCTGGTCGGCATGGGCGTCGTTCCGTTCGTCCTCGAGGAAGGCACGACCTGGGCCAGCCTCAACCTGAAGGGTGACGAAACCGTCACCATCGAAGGCCTGGAAGGACCGATCAAGCCGCGCGAATGGAAGACGGCGAAGATCACCTACAGCGACGGATCGGTGAAGGACGTCAACATCCTGTGCCGCATCGATACCCTCGACGAGGTGACCTACATGAACAACGGCGGCATCCTGCAGACCGTTCTTCGCGATCTGGCCGCCTGATCCGAAACCATTCACCCGCCGGACACTGTCCGGCGGGTGTTATCGGCCCGGAGCCCCGTTTCCGGGTGCCATGAGCCCGGTCTTCCCCGCGGCCATGGCGCCGACAGTCTTCCCGACATCGATGCTTAGCAAGGGCTCCAACCGGAGCCGCCCTTGCATCCACCCGCGAACGGCGCGGGATGAAGGCCATGTGCCTGCTCACCCCATCGTGACTTCCTCTTTGGCGGTCCGGGCAGTTAGTTTGCCCGAGTTCTCGCGTTAGCCTCTTGATCCGCGCGGTCAGCCGTGGCTAACAAAGTTCAGTTCAAGAGGTTTGCGTTCATGCTGCCCATCGTCCGCAGAGCGATATTCCTTGCCGGTGTCCTGGCTGCAACCGCAGCAGGAGCGGAAGAGGGCAAGACGCCGAAAGGCGTGGTCGAGCTGTTCACGTCGCAGGGTTGCTCGTCCTGCCCGCCGGCCGACGCCGTGCTGAAGGAACTCGTCCACCAGGGCGACGTGGTCGCCTTGTCCTACCATGTCGATTACTGGAACTATCTCGGCTGGACCGACACGCTGAGTTCGAAGGCGAACACGGAGCGGCAGTACGGATATGCCGAATCGCTCGGCCGGACCGGCGTCTATACCCCGCAGGCCGTCATCAACGGCCGCGACCACGTGAAGGGCACCGAACTCAGCGCGATCAACGCGACCGTCGACAGGCTGCGGGCCGCAGGGCAGGGGCTGACGGTGCCGGTCACCGCGCGGATGCACGGCAAGGAGATCGAGATCGAGATCGGCGAGGGTGAGGGCGAGGCCGAAGTGGTGGTCGCCTACTTCACCAAGCAGCAGGATGTCGAGGTGCCGAAGGGCGAGAATGCCGGCAAGACCATCGAATACTGGCACAGCGTCTACGACGTGCAGTCGGTCGGCATGTGGGCGGGCAAGCCGCTCAAGCTCTCGCTTCCCGGCAAGTTCATGGGCAAATGGAAGAAGGACGGCTGCGCGATCCTGCTACAGAGATCGGGCTCCGGCGGGGAGCCGGCGTCGATCATCGGCGCGACGATCCTGATGGCGGGGCGCAAGCGCCACTGACAGCCTTTGTTGGATGATCCGACCCGGAGACATTGGGGGGGCTGGGGGTAAGGGTCAATGAAACCGGGCCGGATCTATTGGGGCCAGAAGCCAACCAACGACGGGAATGTTGTCCCCGAATCCGGCGGTGTTTTGTCCGAATTGCGGCAAGATTAAAAACTCGGCAGCGCTACTCAATAATCGCGTTACAGATTGATTTTTACCCCCGCTCGGGCAGAGTGTCATGGCACTGACATCATCCATGGAGTCGTGATGACGGATCAGCCGGATTTGCGGGGTACCCGCAACCCAGAGGACGACGTGGTCGTCAGCCTGACCGAATACCGCCAGGCCCGAGAGCCGGTCCCCGTTACCTTCCATCGCCGCGAGCTGGACGCCATCCTCAGGATCTACGGACGCATGGTGGGCGAGGGCGAGTGGAAGGACTATGCCATCGATCACCTGAAGGACCGGGCGATATTCTCGGTCTTCAAGCGTTCCGGGGAGATGCCGCTCTACCGGATCGAGAAGAACCCCAAGCTGGCGGCCAAGCAGGGCCAGTATTGCGTCGTCAACACGCACGGGATGATCCTCAAGCGGGGCCATGAGCTGCCGCAGGTGCTGAAGGTCTTCGACAAGGTGCTGAAGCTGATCGACTAAGCCGGGTAGAGGCTGCCGGGATAGGTGTGGGCGTCCGGGTCGGTCGCCGCACCATCGCCGAGCGCCCGCTGCATCAGCACGGTGTCGAGCCATCGGCCGTGCTTGAAGCCCGTCGCCTCCAGCCTGCCTGCAATCGCGAAGCCGAGCCCCTCGTGGAGGGCGACGGAGGCGGGGCTTGCGCCACCGATCACCGCCACCATCTGGCGGAAGCCGAGATGCGTGCAGCGTACCAGGAGTTCCGACAAGAGCGCCTTGCCGATGCCCCGGCCGCGGGCTTCAGGTGCAAGGTATATGGAATCCTCCACCAGCCAGCGATAGGCGGGCCGGGTGCGGAAGGCCGACGCATAGGCATAGCCGAGCACGGTGCCGTCCGGATCCACGGCGGCGATATAGGGATAGCGGCTGCCGGTGATGGCAGTGAAGCGGGCGGTCATCTCCGCCGCGTCCGGCGGTTCCAGCTCGTAGCTCGCCGTGCCGTTGATGACGCAGTCCGCATAGATGGCGGTGATCGCGGGTAAATCCGACGGCAAGGCGTCGCGCAGGGTGAAGGTCATGTCGGGATGCCGAGGGAAAACAAGAACGAAACTATGGGCGCAATAAAGGACTGGCAACAAAAAAGGCGGCCCGGGGGCCGCCTTCAATCTGTCTTTCCGATGCCGCTACTCGTTGCGATTGCCGAGGAACTGCAGGAGGAACATGAACAGGTTGATGAAGTCGAGGTAGAGGGTGAGCGCACCCATGATCGCCTTGCGGCCGGCTACCACAGCCTCGTCGCCATCCCAGTACATTTCCTTGATCTTCTGCGTGTCGTAGGCGGTCAGGCCGGCGAAGACCAGGACGCCGATCACCGAGATGGCGAAGCCCATCGCGGACGACTGGAGGAAGATGTTGACGATCGACGCGATGATCAGGCCGAACAGGCCCATGATCAGGAAGGTGCCGAAGCCCGACAGGTCCTTCTTCGTCGTGTAGCCGTAGAGTGACAGCGCGCCGAAGGAGGCGGCGGTCACGAAGAATGTCTGCACGATGCTCTGGCCGGTGAAGACCAGGAAGATCGAGGACAGCGACAGGCCCATCAGCGCCGCGTAGATCCAGAAAGTGGTCTGCGCCGCGGCGACACTCATCCGGTTGATGCGGAAGCTCAGGAAGAACACCATGCCGAGCGGAGCCAGCATGACGACCCATTTCAGAGGGCTGGCGTAGAGCATCTGCCCGAAACCGGTGAGCTGGCCGTCCGCAACCGCCAACTGCCAGGTCAGGAAAGCTGCAACGCCAGTGATCGCCAGACCGAGCGCCATCAGGTTGTAAACCTTGAGCATATAGGCGCGAAGGCCTTCGTCGATCATCGCGCCCGTCTGCGCTTGGCCGCGCGCCATACGGTTCTGGTAGTTGTTGAAGTCAGCCATAGTTACCTCATTCAAGCTCCGGAATTGGTCACGGTGTCGGGATTGACAATCCCAGGCGCCGCTGCGGAGCTCAGCATGCCTGCGACGAATATGAGGGCAGATCGACTATTCTACAAGGGGTTGGGCGGCCGAATGCGTCGAATCGGCCGGCCGGAGGCGTGCGAACGCCTCCACTGACGCGGATGTGATCGGGTCGCTCCACCCGCAATGGTGGCGACTAGAGTTCCCGCAGGACGGGGCCGGCCTTCTGGCCCAGAACCCTCCAGGTGCCGATCAGGCCGATGCCGACGGTGAGGACAAGGGCCCCGACAAGGGTTCCGAGCGCAACGTCGGGCAAGAAGGTCGACTGCATGTTCATGATGCGGCTGACGACGAACCAGGCGGCAGTGGCGCCGGCGACCAGGGCGAAGACGGCGGTTGCCGCGCCGAGGATCATGTACTCGTAGCTGAAGGCCCTGATCAGCAGCGAACGCGTCCCGCCGAGCGTCTTCAGGATGACGGCATCGTGGGTGCGGGCCCGGTTGCCGGCGGCAAGGGCGCCCGCCAGGACCAGCACGGACGCCACGAGGGCGACGGCCGCCGCGGCGCGGATGGCCGTTGCAAGCTGGCCGACGAGCTGGTCGACGATGTCGATCGCGTCCTTCACCCGCACGCTGGTGATCGTCGGATAGGCATTCGTCACCTCGCGCAGGATCTCGGCCTCCTTCGCGGGGGTCGCAGCCGCGTCGCTCAGCGTCGCGAGCCATGCGTGAGGCGCGCCGCGGAAGGTATTGGGGGAGAAGACCATCACGAAATTGATCGACAGGGACTCCCAGGCGACCTCGCGGAAACTGGCGATGCGCGCCGTGATGTTGCGGCCGAGGACATTGACCGTGACGGTATCGCCAATGGAAAGACCGAGTTCGCCGGCTTCCTCCGCGGAGAAGGAGACGAGCGGCTCGCCGTCATAGTCCTGCGGCCACCAGGAACCCTCCGTCAGCGTCGCATTGGACGGAAGCGTGTCCTCGTAGGTGATGCCGCGATCGCCCCTGAGGACCCATCGTCCGCCGGGCGGTACGTCCATGCGGGTGACGTCCTCGCCGTTGAAGGCGATGATCCGGCCCCGCAGCATCGGCACCTGGTTGATCGACCCCTCCGGCGATTGCCTCTTCAGGATGTCGAGAAAGCCCTCGCGTTCATTGCCCTGGATATCGACGAAGAAGAAGTTCGGTGCCTGCTCCGCCATGGTGCCGGTGAGCTGCCTGCGCAGGTTTCCGTCGATCAGCGCCAGGGTGACGAGGAGTGCAAGGCCGAGGCCGAGCGACAGCACGACCGAAGGGGTGAGCGCGCCGGGACGATGGATGTTGCCGATTGCAAGGCGGAGTGCCGGAGAGTTGACGCGCGGGCTGCGGCGGGCAAGCGCTGCGATCAGCAGCGCCACGAGCCTCAGGAGAACGAAGGCGCCGGCAACGGCGGCAAGGAAGACGCTCGCGACGAAGCGATCCTCGGCGGTCGTAATCGCAAGGGCGGCGAGGGCAGCGAGGGCAGAAGCCGCGGCGAGCAGATACGGCCAGGACGGAAGCCCGGCCTGGTCGAAACTCTGTTCACGGAAAAGCGCGGTTGCCGGCACTTCCCGGGCGTGGCCGAGGGGAAGAACCGAAAAGGCGAAGGTGATGAGCAGTCCGAAGAGGGCAGCCATCCCGAGTGCGCCGGGGTAGAACACCGCCTCCTCCGGAACGGGAAGAACCCCATCCAGGAACCGCATCGCGACGAAGGGCGCGACAGCGCCGATCGCCAGGCCGATTGCAATGCCGACCGCTGCCAGCATCAGGATCTGGATAAGGTAGATCGCCGCGATGATGGAGGCGGGGGCGCCGAGGCACTTGAAGGTCGCGATTGTCGTGCGCTTCGCATCGAGGAAGGCCCGCACCGCATTCGCGACGCCGACACCGCCGACGATGAGCGCGGTCAGCCCGACGAGCGTCAGGAACTGGGAGAAACGCTCGACATTCTCGGTCAGGGAAGGGGCGGCGCGATCCGCGGTCCGGATGGACCAGCCGGCATTGGGGAATTCGGCCGCGGCGCGGGCGGGAAGGGCGCCCCGCGCGGCCGGGTCATCAAGGCGTATCTTGTAGGCGTGCTCGACGAGGCTGCCCGTCTGGACGAGGCCGGAGGCCGTCAAGGCTTCGCGGCTCACCAGCAGTCGCGGCGCAAAGCCGAAGCCGTCGGAAATCGCATCCGGCTCGGCGGCGACCGTTCCGGTCAGGCGCAGGCGCGAATTGCCGAGCAGGACTTCATCGCCGACGCGAACCCCGAGCCGGTCGAGGAGAAGCGGGGCGGCAACCGCGCCGAATACCTCGCCGTCCCGTTGCAGCAGTTCGTCGAGCGGGCGGTTCGGTTCGGCCTCGAACGTGCCGTAGAGCGGATAGGCGTCATCGACGGCCTTCACCTCGACCAGGCCCTGCTCGGAGCCATCGGGGATGCGCACCATCGACCGGAGACCGGTCGATACGGAAAGGTCGCCAAGGCCCTCCAGGAAGGCGAGTTCCTCCGGTCCGGCCTCGCGATTGTCCAGCTCGAAGCGGATATCGCCGGCGAGAATATCCTGCCCCTGGGTGGCGATGGCGCCTGTAATCGCACGCGAAACCGAGTTGACGGCGGCGATCGCGCCGGTGCCGAGCGCAATGCAGGCGAGGAAGATATAGAAGCCGGAAAGGCCGCCACGCATCTCGCGAAGTGCCAGCGTCCAGGCGGTTCCGAGCCGTCGAATGGGGCTCTTCATGCGCGCACCGCTTCCGGCGCGGCATGGGCGGACGTATCGCCGACGATTTCGCCGGAGCGCACCCGGATCTGGCGCGTGCATCGGTCGGCGAGCGCATTGTCATGGGTGACGAGCAGCATGGTCATGCCGCGTTCGGCCTGCTTGGCAAAGAGGAGATCGGCGATCTGGCGCCCGGTCTCCGTGTCGAGGTTACCGGTCGGCTCGTCGGCGATCAGGACCAGCGGCGAGGGCGCAAGCGCCCGGGCGATCGCCACCCGCTGCTGTTCGCCGCCCGAAAGCTGTCCCGGATAGTGGCTGAGGCGTTCCCCCAGCCCGACCGCTTCCAGTTCCCGCCGGGCGATGTCGAAAGGGTCGGGGACATTGGCGAGTTCCAGCGGAACGGCGACGTTTTCCAGCGCCGTCATGTTGGCGATCAGATGGAAGGACTGGAAGACGATGCCGATGTTTCTTCCCCGGAAATCGGCCAGTGCATCCTCCGAGAGGACATGCAGTGGCTCGCCGGCGATGTGGATCTCGCCCCGGTCGAGGCGCTCCAGGCCGGCCAGGACCATCAGCAGGGTCGACTTGCCGGAGCCGGACGGGCCGACGATGCCGACCGCTTCGCCTCGCCGGACCTTGAGATCGATCTGCTTCAGGACATGGACGGATGCCGCGGCGCTTCCGAGTGTAAGATCCGCGTGGCTCAGCTCGATGATGGTTTCAGTCAAAACAAAGCTTCCTATATTGACCTTGAGCAAAAACCGAAGCCGAGCCGCGGCAGCGCCAATCTAGGAACCGGGCCTTGAGATTTAAAGCAACCCTCTTTCACTTCCTCGTCATGTCTTTTCTGTCCCTGGGAATGTCCGTGGCGCCGGCGGCCGCCCAGCAGCCGCTGCAACTGGTCGGTTTCGGAGACAGCCTGATGGCCGGCTACCAACTGTCGCCGGACGAATCCTACACCGCGCAACTGGAGACGGCGCTCAAAGCCCGGGGCCATGACGTGGTCGTCACCAATGCCGGCGTCTCGGGCGATACGACGGCGGGCGGCCTTTCGCGTGTCGACTGGTCGGTGCCGGATGGTACGGACGGCGTCATTCTCGAACTCGGCGCCAACGATGCGCTGAGGGGGATTTCGCCGGACGAGACCGAAAAGAACCTCGATGCGATCATCGCCAGGCTGAAGGAGCGGAACATCCCGGTCCTGCTCGCCGGCATGATGGCGCCGCCGAACATGGGCGCCGAGTATGCGGAGCGCTACAACGAGATCTATCCGCGCCTTTCCGAAAAGCACGGCGTGCCGCTCTATCCTTTCTTTCTCGACGGTGTCGTGACGGTGGCCGGGACGCAGCTCGAGGACGGCATGCATCCGAATGCAAAAGGCGTCGGGATCATGGTCGAGCGCTCGCTGCCCGCCGTGGAGGCCTTTCTGGGGGACAGTCCGGCATCGCCTAAATAACAGCTTGCCAGGAACCGGCCCCCGTGATTCGCTGTTAGCAGACGCAAGAGATTCGAGGAGGTTCGCAATGCCGAGACTTTTCACCGCCCTCGAAGTTCCGCGCAACATCGCCATGAGTCTCTCGCTGCTCCGGGGCGGCCTGCCTGGCGCGCGCTGGATCGACGTCGAGAATTATCACATCACGCTGCGCTTCATCGGCGACGTGGACGGCCGCACCGCCGACGAGATCGTCGACCGGCTCGACCGCATCGATCGGCCGGAATTCCAGATCAGCCTCAACGGCATCGGCTCGTTCGGGTCGAAGAAGCCCCACTCGATCTGGGCGGGTGTCTCCCCGTCGCTGGAGATGTCGGCCCTGCAGTCGGAGATCGAGCGGATCTGTCAGCGGATCGGACTTCCGCCGGACCCCCGCAAGTTCATGCCGCACGTGACGCTCGCCCGGCTGAAGACCTGCAGGCTGGACGATGTGGTGACCTATCTTTCCGGGCGCGGCGACTTCCATACCCTGCCCTTCAAGGTCTCGAGGTTCGTCCTGATGTCGTCGAAGGAATCGGTCGGCGGCGGGCCGTACCTGACGGAAGAGGCGTTCGATCTCCAGGACCTCGGGACGGGGACCAACTGGTCTTCCGTGGAGCCGATCAAGAGCTTCGTCTGAGCGGGGCTGTCGGTATGTCTGTCGACAAACTTTCGGCGGAAGATATCGAGCAGGCGCTCGGGGAACTTCCCGGCTGGTCACTGCGCGAAGACGGAGCCGCGATCACGCGGAGTTTCCGGTTCCGGACCTTCAGCCAGGCCTTCGGCTTCATGGCGGAATGCGCGCTGGTGGCGGAGCGCATGAACCACCATCCCGAATGGTCCAACGTCTATTCCCGGGTGGATGTCACGCTGACGAGCCATGATGCCGGGGGAGTGACGGCACGAGACATCAAGCTGGCTCAGGCGATGGAAAGGGCCGCACACCGCGGCGATTGACGTGGACGGCGCGACGACCCACATGAGGGACGAGGTTGCGCACGGGTTGAAGCTTATGGATGACGTGAAGATCGGTGAAATCCTCCTGCCGGGCGACGATGACACGCAGGATCGTCGCGAGAAGCAGGTACGGGCCAAGTTCTGGCCGAAGCTGAAGCGCGTGGCTGCCCATATCCCCTTCAGCCGCGATCTGGTGGCCGCCTATTACTGCGCGATGGACCCGAGGACGCCGACCCGCGTGCGCGGCGTGCTGCTCGCGGCGCTTGCCTATTTCATCCTCCCCCTCGACTTCCTGCCCGACGTCTTCGCGGTCGTCGGGTTCACCGACGACATGGCGGTGTTCGCCGCCGCGCTGCGGATGATCCAGGGCCATATCGCCGACCGCCATTACGACGCCGCCGACAAGGCGCTGGCTGCGGACGCGCAGACGGAAACTCCGACCGCCTAACCTAGCTGTGATCCGGGCGGACCATCTCGGGGCGGGCTTAGACAAACTCTCGCCCAATTCTCCCGCTCAGTGGCCCGTGGTGCCGCTCTTCGTAAGCTCCCGTTCATTCGGGTGCAGGTAATCTGCGCGGGATCGGTACCCTGTTGACGGTTTGGTAACCGCAATTAAGTCAAATTAAACCGAATCGTGATGATGCCTGACCAGGCTTGCCTTATCGGCCCCCAGTAGAGAAGCGGCAGGAGACCATGTCTGTTAAAATCGTAGCAACCGTAGCGACCTTGATGCTCGCCACCGCCGGCGTCGCAGTCGCCCAATCGCCCACCCGCATCCAGCAGTTCAAGGCATGGGGCGCCTACTCATACAAGTCGCCGGGTGGCACGGTCTGCTACGTTCTTTCCGTGCCGACCGCCAAGGAGCCGGCCAATGTGGACCACGGGGACATCTTCTTCATCGTCTCGCAGCGCCCCGGCCAGAACATTTCCTACGAGCCGCAGGCGATGATGGGCTATCCGTTGCAGGCGAACTCCAAGGTCAATGTCACCATCGATGGCAAGACCTTCGTGATGTTCACCAAGGACAAGGCCGCCTGGGTGGAGAACGCGGCAGAGGAGCCCGCCCTGGTTGCCGCCATGAAGGGCGGTTCCGAGATGACGGTGAGCGCGAAGTCCGGCCGTGGCACCGCCACGTCCTATTCCTATTCGCTATCGGGCATTTCGGCAGCGCTGAAGCAGATCGAATCCTGCAAGTAAGCAGCCTGCCACCAGGCATCCGTGAAGGGCCGGTCGCAAGACCGGCCCTTGCCTTGTCTTGAAGAATGGTGACGTCGCGCCGATTTGATGCTATGTGCCGCCGCAAATTCAACCGGCGACAGACGCCGGTACGACGATCTCAAGCACAACATGCCCCGATCAGTTTTCCGCCGCGGCGGGCGCATGCGTTTGAACAGGACAAGCCGATGCCAGTCTCAGAAGCCGTTCTCGAACCCGCCGTCAAGGCGCCGCTCGTCGCGCGACCCGATCTCATGGCGACCAAGCCGTCGCTGATCGGGCTTTCGCGCGAGGACATGGCGCGGGCGCTGATCGAGAAGGGTGTTCCGGAACGGCAGGTGAAGATGCGGGTCAGCCAGCTCTGGCACTGGCTCTACATCCGCGGGGTGTCCGATTTCGACCAGATGACCAATGTCGCGAAGGACATGCGGCAGATGCTCAAGGAGCATTTCACCATCGCCCGCCCGGAGGTCGTCGAGGAACAGGTTTCCAACGACGGCACCCGCAAGTGGCTGCTGCGCTTCCCCCCGCGTGGGGCCGGCCGGCCGGTGGAGGTCGAGACCGTCTATATTCCGGAAGAAGGCCGGGGGACTCTCTGCATTTCCAGCCAGGTCGGCTGTTCGCTGACCTGTTCCTTCTGCCACACGGGAACGCAGCGCCTGGTGCGCAACCTGACGGCGGAGGAAATCCTGTCGCAGCTGCTGCTGGCGCGCGACCGGCTCGGCGATTTCCCGGATCGCGAAGCGCCGCAGGGGGCGATGATCCCCTCCAGCGACCGCAAGGTCACCAATATCGTGATGATGGGGATGGGCGAGCCGCTCTACAATTTCGAGGCGGTGAAGACGGCCCTTCTCATCGCATCCGACGGCGACGGACTGTCGCTGTCCAAGCGCCGCATCACGCTGTCGACCTCCGGCGTGGTTCCGGAAATCTACCGGACCGGCGAGGAGATCGGCGTCATGCTGGCGATCTCGCTCCACGCGGTGCGCGACGAATTGCGCGACATGCTGGTGCCGATCAACAAGAAGTATCCGCTCAAGGAGCTGATCCAGGCCTGCCGGGCCTATCCGGGCCTCTCCAACGCGCGCCGCATCACGTTCGAATACGTGATGCTGAAGGACGTCAACGATAGTCTCGAGGACGCCAAGGAACTGGTGAAGCTCCTAAAGGGCGTGCCGGCGAAGATCAACCTGATCCCGTTCAACCCCTGGCCGGGCACGAACTACCAGTGTTCCGACTGGGCGACGATCGAGAAGTTCGCCGATTTCATCAACCAGGCGGGCTACGCCTCGCCGATCCGCACACCGCGCGGGCGCGACATTCTCGCGGCCTGCGGGCAGCTGAAGTCCGAATCGGAACGCATGCGCAAGACCGAGCGGCTTGCCTTCGAGGCCATGATGATCGCCGGCCACGGCGAAGACGACTAGGCCGCCGTCTCCACGCGGGTTAACGGGCGTGTTGATTTCGCGGCGCCGGCTCCCTAAGAAGCGCTTCAGATAAAGCCATTCTTGGAGGAGAACATGCGCGCTTTCATCCTGGCCCTCGCTGCCGCAACCGCCCTCGTCATGCCTGCAAAGGCCGAGGACGTCACCGTCGCCGTCACCGCGATCGTCGAGCACCCTGCACTCGATGCGGTTCGCGACGGCGTCAAGGAGGCGCTCTCGCAGGCCGGCTACAAGGAAGGCGAGAACCTGACCTTCCTCTACGAGTCCGCACAGGGCAACCCGGGGACCGCGGCGCAGATCGCCCGCCAGTTCGTCGGCGAGGAACCGACGGTCATCGTTCCGATCTCGACGCCTTCCGCCCAGGCGGTCATTTCCTCCACCCGCGACATTCCCGTCGTCTTCACGGCGGTTTCCGATCCGGTTGGGGCGCAACTGGTCAAGGACATGGACAAGCCGGGCGGCAACGTCACCGGCATATCCGACATGTCGCCCGTCGCCGACCACGTCGCGCTGATCAAGGAAATCACGCCGGACGCGAAGTCGATCGGCTTCATCTACAACACCGCGGAAGCGAACTCGGTGTCGACCCTCGCCGCTCTCAAGGAAGAGGCCGCCAAGGCGGGGCTTGAGGTGATCGAATCCGTCGCCACGAAATCTGCGGAAGTGCAGGGTGCGGCGCGTGCGCTCGTCGGGCGCGCGGACGTCATTTATATCCCGACCGACAACACGATCGTCTCCGCCTTCGAGGCGGCCGTCGGCGTGGCGGAAGAGGCCAAGCTGCCGCTCTATGCGGGCGACACGGATTCGGTTGCGCGTGGCGCCCTGGCGGCGCTCGGCTTCAACTATTTCGATGTCGGCAGGCAGACGGGCGACGTGGTGGTCCGCGTGCTGAAGGGCGAGGCCCCGGGCGAGATCCCGGTAAAGGTCGCGGCCGGCACCGATCTCGTGATCAACAAGTCGGCGGCCGGGAAGATGGGCGTCACCTTCTCCGACGCCGTGCTGACGCGGGCGAACAAGGTCATCGAATAAGGGCTGCCCGCCTTCAGGAAACCGGGGGCCGGTCGCCGGCCTCCGCAGGGCTGCCGGAGGACAGGCTCCGGCCGTCAAGAGGAGCAAGGAACAGTGCTGAGTCAGATCGCCTTCTGGGGTGCCGTGGAACTGGGTCTCGTCTTCGCCTTCGTGGCGATCGGCGTCTTCCTCGCCTTCCGCGTGCTGGATTTTCCCGACCTGACGGTGGACGGCTCGTTTCCTCTCGGCGCGGCGGTGGCAGCGGTGCTGATCACCAGCGACGTCAATGCCTGGCTCGCCGCGGCGATCGCCATGGCGGCCGGAGCATCCGCGGGACTGGTCACGGCCTTCCTCAACGTCCGCTTCCGCATCCTCAACCTGCTCGCCTCGATCCTGACGATGATCGCGCTGTTTTCCGTCAACCTTCGCGTCATGGGCAAGCCGAACGTCGCGCTGATCAATGCCGACACGATGCTGAGCCCCTTCTTCGGCCTCGGCCTGCGTGAGGTCTATGTCCGTCCGCTGTTCGTCGGAATCCTGGTGATCTTTGCCATCATCCTCGTCTGGCGCTTCCTGGAAAGCGACGCGGGACTTGCCATGCGGGCGACAGGTGCAAATCCGCGCATGGCGAGGGCCCAGGGGGTCGAGACGCGCTTCCAGGTCTATCTCGGCCTTGCGCTTTCGAACGCGCTGGTGGCGCTGGGCGGGGCGCTCTTCGCCCAGACGAACGGTTTTGCGGACGTGACCTCCGGGGTCGGGACGATCGTCGTCGGCCTTGCCGCGGTCATCATCGGGGAAACCCTCTTCGGGGCGCGCGGCATCCTGCTGGCGCTGATCGGCTGCGTCGTCGGCTCCATCCTCTACCGCCTCGCCATCCAGGTCGCGCTGTCGACCGACGCGCTCGGGCTCAAGGCTTCGGACCTGAACCTCGTGACGGCGGTTCTGGTCGCGGTCGCGCTCGTCCTGCCGCGCCTGCGCCGGGGAGGAGCCGCGTCGTGATCGATCTCAAGGACATCCATGTCACCTTCGGGAAGGGGACGCCGCTCGAGAAGGAGGCGCTCAAGGGCGTGAGCCTCAAGATCGAGCAGGGCTCCTTTGTCACGGTCATCGGCTCGAACGGCGCGGGCAAGTCGACGCTGCTCGGTGTCCTGGCAGGCGACGTGCTGCCAACGAGCGGCAAGGTCATGGTCGGCGACAGGGATGTCACCCGCCGGACCACCGCGGCGCGCGCGGGGCTCGTCGCCCGCGTCTTCCAGGACCCGCTGACCGGCAGTTGCGGCGCCCTGTCCATCGAGGAAAATCTCGCGCTTGCGGCACGGCGTGGCGAGCGGCGCGGTCTCGCCGCAGCGCTTGGCCCGCACCGGCGCGAGCATTTTCGCGCTCGGATCGCGGAACTCAATCTCGGGCTGGAAAACCGGATGAAGGACCGGATGGACCTATTGTCCGGCGGGCAGAGGCAGGCGGTCTCGCTGGTCATGGCGACCCTTGCCGGCTCGGAGGTCCTGCTTCTCGACGAGCATACGGCAGCCCTTGACCCGGGCATGGCGGAGTTCATCATGGGGCTCACGCAGCGCATTGTCTCCGAGCGACGGCTGACGACACTGATGGTGACGCATTCCATGCGCCAGGCGCTCGATTTCGGGCACCGCACGATCATGCTGCATGGCGGGGAGATCGTGCTGGACGTCAGCGGCGACAGCCGCAAGGATATCCAGGTCGAGGACCTGATCGCCATGTTCCGGAAGATGCGCGGCGAGACGCTGGACGACGATGCACTGCTGATGGGCTGACGCAAGCGGCCATCAAGGCTCCGGAGGCGACATGGCGAGACCGTTCGACATCCTGAAAGAGCGCAACGCCGGGGACTGGCAGCGCTATTGCGAACACCGGTTCGTGAGGGAACTTGCCGACGGCAGCCTGCCGCAGGAGGCCTTCCGGCACTACCTCAAGCAGGACTACCTTTTCCTCATCCAGTTCGCCCGCGCATGGGGGCTTGCCGTCTACAAGAGCCGGGACCTCGCGGAGATCCGCCAGGGGCTCGGGTCGCTGAAGGCGATCGTCGATGTCGAGATGGGGCTACATGTTCGCTACTGCGCCGAGTGGGGCATAGACGAGGTCGACCTCCCGGGACTTCAGGAGTCACGGGCGACGCTTGCCTATACGCGCTACGTTCTCGACGTCGGGATGAGCGGCGACCTTCTCGATCTCCACGTGGCGCTCGCGCCCTGCATCATCGGCTACGGCGAGATCGCCAACTGGATCCTCGGCCAGCCTTTTGCAAAGATCGCCGGCAATCTCTATCAAGAGTGGATCGAGATGTATGCCGGCGAGGAATACCAGGAGCATATACGCTCGGAACTGGAATGGCTGAACCTGCGGCTTTCGCAGGTGGACGAAACGCGGCTCAACCGGCTCTCGCTGATCTTCCGGGACGCGACGCGCCTGGAGGCCGACTTCTGGCAGATGGGTCTCGACCTCGCCTGACGGCAATCTTCAGCGGGTCTGCGTCATGAAGATCTTGAAGGCGAAGATCGAGAAGACGCCTGCGAAGGTGTAGTCGATGCCGCGCAGAACCTTCGGATTTGCCTGCAGCCAGGAGGCAAGCCTGTCGGCGGCCAGGATCACCAGCACGTTGACGGGTGAGCAGACGACGATGAAGAAGACGCCGAGGAAGATCAGTTTCTGCGTGACCGACGGGTCGCCGGCTGTCACGAACTGCGGCAGGAAGGTCATGAAGAAGATGATGATCTTCGGGTTGAGGAGGTTGACCCAGAGGCCGGTGGCGATATTGGCAAGTGCCGAACCCCGCGCGCCCTCGACCTTCTCTACCGACAGGCTCGAGCCGGACCGCACCGCCTGGATCGCCAGCCAGAGCAGATAACCTGCTCCGCCCGTCTTCAGGATGAAGAAGGCGGTGGGGGAAGCCGTGATCAGGGCCGAAATTCCGAAGGCGACAAGCAGCGTGTGGATGAGGATCCCCGTCGAGGTTCCGACCACGACGAAGAGCGCCGGCCCACGGCCCTGTGCCAGGGCACGGCTGATCGACAGCGTCATGTCGGGCCCGGGTGTGAGCGCGAGCAGCAGGCTGGCGGCAGTGAACGCGAGGAGGACGGGCAGGCTCGGCAGGAAATCCATGGCAGGCTCTAAAGGCGGATTGCGATCCCTTCATCCTTAGCCGGGTTCGGGGCAACTGCCAATCACGCCGGGACGGCGGAAAGGAGCCGCGGAAGGGAAGCGGCAGAAGACCGCGGCAGGTGCATCTTGCACCGCCCGGCAAACACGCTAAAAGTGCCGGCCATCGCATGCCTCGCGGCGTACGCCCTCATCCAGACGGATCAAGACATATGGCACTCCCCAAAGACGTGAAGAAAGTCGTCCTCGCCTATTCCGGCGGGCTCGATACATCGATCATCCTGAAATGGCTGCAGACCGAACTCGGCGCAGAAGTGGTGACCTTCACCGCGGACCTCGGCCAGGGCGAGGAGTTGGAGCCGGCCCGCCGCAAGGCCGAGATGCTGGGGATCAAGGAAATCTTCATCGAGGATGTTCGCGAGGAATTTGTCCGCGACTTCGTATTCCCGATGTTCCGGGCCAATGCCGTCTATGAAGGCGTCTACCTGCTCGGCACCTCGATCGCCCGCCCGCTCATCTCCAAGCACCTGATCGAGATCGCCAAGAAGACCGGCGCCGACGCGATCGCCCACGGTGCCACCGGCAAGGGCAATGACCAGGTTCGCTTCGAGCTTTCGGCCTATGCGCTGAACCCGGACATCAAAATCATCGCGCCCTGGCGCGATTGGGCCTTCAAGAGCCGGACGGATCTCCTGAACTTCGCCGAACAGCACCAGATCCCGGTTGCCAAGGACAAGAAGGGCGAGGCGCCCTTCTCCGTGGACGCCAATCTGCTGCACTCGTCGTCCGAAGGGAAGGTGCTGGAGGATCCGAGCAAGGAGGCTCCGGAATACGTCCACATGCGCACGATCTCTCCCGAAGCCGCGCCGGACAAGGCGACGATCATCAAGATCGGCTTCGAGCGGGGCGATGCGGTGTCGATCAACGGCGAACGCCTGAGCCCGGCGACGCTTCTCGCCAAGCTCAACGATTACGGTCGCGACAACGGCATCGGCCGTCTCGACCTCGTCGAGAACCGCTTCGTCGGCATGAAAAGCCGGGGCGTCTACGAGACCCCCGGCGGCACGATCCTTCTTGCCGCTCACCGGGCGATCGAGTCGATCACGCTCGACCGGGGTGCCGCGCATCTGAAGGACGAGCTGATGCCGCGCTATGCGGAGCTCATCTATTACGGTTTCTGGTTCTCGCCGGAGCGCGAGATGCTGCAGGCGCTGATCGACAAGAGCCAGGAGCATGTCGAGGGCGAGGTGACGCTGAAACTCTACAAGGGCAATGTCATGGTCATCGGCCGCGAGAGCGACAAGTCGCTCTATTCCGACACGCTGGTCACCTTTGAGGACGACCAGGGCGCCTACGACCAGAAGGACGCAGCCGGCTTCATCAAGCTCAATGCCCTGCGCCTGCGGACGCTTGCCAAGCGCCGGCTGGGCTGAGGTCCTTTTTTTCCGATCGCATCAGACCCGCCGCCGTTGCAACGCCGGCGGGTTTTTCATGCCCGCCGTTCGACGGAAAGATAGGCGAGATAGCTGCCGACCGCTGCAAATTCCATCAGCGGGATAACCGTGCCGAAGGCCAGGAGGGGGGAGCCGAGCGCGGCGGCCGCGAGCCCTCCGAGAAAGCCCGAACTCATCTGGATGAAGCCCATCATGGCCGAAGCCGAGCCCGCGATATGCGGGAAGGGCGCCATGCCGATGGTAATGATGTGCGGGCCGATGAAGGCGATGCCGAAGGTGCAGATGCCGACGGGGAGCATGATCGACAGGAAGCTCGGCGCCAGCAATGCCGCAGAGAGGATCATGGCGATCCCGCCGGTCGCCGAAAAGCAGAGGCCGACGACGACGGCGCGATGGCCGGAGAGCTGACGGGACACGCGGCGGAGCGCCAGCGACCCGGCAAGGTAGGAGCCCGTCTGCACCAGCATGCCGAGACCGAACTCGGTTGGCGTAAGCCCCACCTCGTTGATGAGAACGAAGGGCAGCATCGTGGATTGCGCGTAGAGCGCGCCGATCGAGCCGCCGATGACGAGGGAGGCGAGCACGAACCGCGGATTGGAAAGCACTTCCGCGTATCCGGCGACCAGGCGATCCAGCCGAAGTCGTGTCCGGTCGGGCGTCGTGGTTTCCCGGAGGAAGAGCCAGACGCTGGCGATCGAGATGACGCCGAACCCGAGCATGAGGAGAAAGACGGACTTCCAGCCGAAGGCGGCGAGGGAGAGGCCGCCAAGCGTCGGGCCGAGCGCCGGCGCGACGGTCAGCATGATGGCGATGAGGTTCATGATGCCCGCGGCTTCCTTGCCCGCGAACTGGTCGCGCACCATTGCTCGCGCCACGGTGATGCCGACGGAAGCGCCGATGCCCTGGACCAGCCTGCCCGCCAGGATCAACTCGATACTAGGGGCCATGGCGGCAATCACCGACCCGGTCAGGTAGATCAGCAGGAAGCCGATGGTCGACGCCTTGCGGCCGAACGCATCGGAGGCCGGGCCGGCCAGGAGCTGCGCGAGGGCGAAGCCCGCGAAATAGAGCGAGAGCGACATCTTGACGGCGCTCTCGGTCGTCGAGAACGCCTCGACAAGCTCCGGCATGGCGGGCGTATAGATCGCCATGGAGACCGGGCCGAGGGCGGTCAGCAAGGCGCCCAGCAACGAGGTCCGGCGCGGCGTCATGACGGATGTGGATCTGATGGTGTCGGCTTTCATTCGCGGGACGGGCGGTGAGACAGCTCTTTGCCGGCAGGACTGCAGGATATGCCGGTGACGAGGAACTGCAGCCGGCAGGAAGGCCCACAGATACTTCCTTTCACCCCCGAGGCAAGAGTGCGGCCTGTTTTTCACGAGCGACAGATTTCCCCTTGGCAGCTTGCATGGATCGGCTAGCTTCCCAATTAAATCCCTATCCGCGTCCCCGCGACACGACTGAAATCATCACGAAGGATACCGCATGCCGCAGCTTCACATCACGCCCGCGCTGATCGACTGGACCGGACACGAGGGGCTGCCGCGCTTCGACCTTGTCAGGGACGAGGACTTCGTCGCGGCCTTCGATGCGGCGATGGCCAAGCATGACGCGGAGATCAACGACATCGCTTCCGATCCGCGCGAGCCGACGATGGAAAACACCATCGTGGCGCTGGAGATCGCGGGCGACGAGCTGTCGCGGGTCTCCGCCCTGTTCTGGAACAAGGCCGGCGCTCATACGAACGAGGCCATCCAGGCGCTCGAGCGGGAGATCGCGCCGAAGATGTCGCGGCACTATTCGAAGATTTCCATGAACGCGGCGCTGTTCAGGCGGATCGACGATCTGTGGACGCGCCACGAGGCGCTCGGCCTGACGGTGGAGGAGGCGCGGGTCCTGGAACGGCACTGGAAGGGTTTTGTGCGCACCGGTGCGAAGCTTCCCAGGGAGGAACAGGAGCGCCTCGCTTCGATCAACGAGAGGCTTGCCGGGCTCGGCGCACGGTTCGGCCAAAACGTGCTGGCGGACGAGAAGAGCTGGGAACTGCTGCTGACGGACGAGGCCGATCTTGCCGGCCTGCCGCCCTTCCTGCGCGACGCCATGGCATCGGCCGCGCGCGACCGGGGGCATGAACAAGGCTATGCGGTGACGCTGTCGCGCTCGATCATCGAGCCGTTCCTGACCTTCTCGGAACGTCGCGATCTCAGGGAGCAGGCGTTCAGGGCCTGGGCGGCACGCGGAGCAAACGGGGGAGAGACGGACAACCTCGCGATCGTCAAGGAGACGCTCGACCTCCGCGCGGAACGGGCGCGGCTCCTGGGCTATGAAAGCTTCGCGGCCTTCAAGCTCGACAATACGATGGCGAAGACGCCGGAGGCGGTGAACGACCTTCTGATGGCGGTCTGGGAAAAGGCCCGCAGCCGGGCGCTGGAGGAGGAGGCGAGCCTTGTGGGCCTGATCGCGGAAGAGGGAGGCAATCACGAGGTGATGCCGTGGGACTGGCGCCTCTATGCGGAAAAGCTGCGCCAGCGGACCTTCAACTTCTCCGAAACGGAGCTCAAGCCCTATCTGCAGCTGGAGAAGATCATCGAAGCCTGCTTCGATGTCGCGGAACGGCTGTTCGGGATCACCGCCCGGGAGGTGAAGGGCGTGCCGGCCTATCATCCCGACGTGAGGGTCTTCGAGATCCGCGACGAGGAGGGCGCCCTGAAGGCCATTTTCCTCGGCGATTATTTCGCCCGCTCGTCGAAGCGTTCGGGCGCCTGGATGAGTTCCTTCCAGTCCCAGCACAGGCTGACGCTCAAGAACGGGAAGCACGGCGAGATCCCGATCGTCTACAATGTCTGCAATTTCGCCAAGCCGGCGCCCGGCACGCCGGCGCTGCTGTCGCTCGACGATGCCCGTACTCTGTTCCACGAGTTCGGGCACGCGCTGCACGGGATGCTCTCCAACGTCACCTATCCGTCGGTTTCCGGCACGGGCGTGGCGCGCGACTTCGTGGAACTGCCCTCGCAGCTCTACGAGCACTGGCTGACGGTGCCCGACATCCTGGAGAAGTACGCGGTCCACTACGAGACCGGAAAGCCGATGCCGAAGGAGCTGCTGGACAAGGTTCTGGCCGCGCGCACCTTCAATGCCGGCTTCGCCACGGTCGAGTTCACCTCGTCGGCGCTCGTCGACATGGCCTTCCATACCAGGGATGCGGTGGAGGATCCGATGCAGGTCCAGGCGGAGGTGCTGGAGACGATCGGCATGCCGCAGTCGATCGTCATGCGCCACGCCACGCCGCATTTCCAGCACGTCTTCTCCGGTGACGGCTACTCGGCCGGGTACTATTCCTACATGTGGTCGGAAGTGCTCGATGCGGATGCCTTCTCCGCCTTCGAGGAAATGGGCGACACCTTCGATCCGGTCACGGCGCGAAAGCTCAAGAACAATATCTACTCAGTCGGCGGATCGGTCGACCCCGAGGATGCCTACCGGGCCTTCCGCGGCAAGTTGCCGGATCCGAAGGCGATGCTGCGCAAGAAGGGGCTGGCAATGGCCGAGGAGCTTTCCGGCAGCGACGCCTGACGCAGGTGCATGGCTGTCCTTCGCCAAGAATAGGCGGCCCCTCTTTCGCATTTGCGAAAAACAGGGTATGAGCGCGCCAACGAAATTGGCGCCCTCCCACCACAAGTAGCGCCCCGAACCCAGAGATATACTATATGGCAATCCGCAACATCGCGATTATCGCGCACGTTGACCATGGAAAGACGACCCTGGTTGACGAACTTCTGAAGCAGTCCGGCTCGTTCCGCGAAAACCAGCGCGTTGCAGAACGCGTCATGGATTCCAACGACATCGAAAAGGAACGCGGCATCACGATCCTCGCCAAGGCGACGTCGATCGAGTGGAAGGGTGT
>JAEZHO010000415.1 GCA_023416545.1 Pseudomonadota bacterium | reverse complement strand
GCCGGCATGATGGGGGCTGCCGCCGCACGCCATCTGTCGCAGTGGACGGACGGCGTCGCCCTGATCGGCCCGGAGGAACCGCTCGACCATTCCTCCCACCGGGGCGTCTTCGCCAGCCACTACGACGAGGCCCGCATCACCCGCACGATCGATTCCGATCCGGTCTGGGCGCGCCTCGCCAATCGCTCGATTGCCCGCTACCGGCAGATCGAGGAGGACGCGGGAATAGACTTCTACGCCGAGGACGGCTGCCTCATCGTCGGGCCGAAAAGGGGCGAGGGACCGACCTATGTCGGCGACGTGCTTGCCGCGTCGCAGAGGCTGGGGGTCGAGACGGCGCACCTGGACGATGAAGGCCTCGGCAGCAAGTTCCCGCTCTTTGCGTTTCCGAAGGACAGCGAGGGTGTCTGGGAGGCGCGAAATGCAGGCCATATCAACCCGCGCAGGCTGGTGCGGGCGCAGACGCTGCTGGCCGAGCGCCAGGGCTGCGCGCTGATCCGCGAGACCGTCGCCGGCGTCCGCGAGGAGAACGGACGCGTCGCCGTCACCACGGCCGAAGGAAAGCAGTATGTCGCGGACAAGGTTCTCGTCGCGGCGGGCGGCTTTTCCATCAACGAGGCGCTCCTGCCGCGCCGGCTCGACCTCAGGGTCTACGCCCGCACCATCGCCTTCTATCAGGTGGACGAGGACGCGGTGGAGAAGTGGGGCAAGCTCCCTTCGCTGATCTGGCGGTGGAGCGACGCGGAGGAGGGCATCTATCTCCTGCCGCCGGTGCGCTATCCCGACGGCAAGTTCTATCTGAAGATCGGCGGCGATCCAAACGACCTGCTGCTCGAGCGTGAGGGCGACATCCGTGCATGGTTCCGCGCGGGCGGCCGGGAGAGCACCCATCGCCACCTGACCGGCGTCATGGAACGGCTGATGCCGAGCCTTGATCTGTCGCGGACCTCGATGGCCGCCTGCGTGACCTCGTTCACGCCGACCGGCTACCCCGCCATCTCCGTGTCCGATTCGGACCGGGTCGGCGTCCTTGCGGGCGGCTGCGGCGCGGCCGCCAAGAGTTCGGACGAAATCGGGCGGCTCGGGGCCGAACTCCTCTTCAACGGAGCGATTGCGGACGAGGGCTACGGGGTGGACTTCGGGGCGAGTTTCCTAAGATGAACGGCGGCCGCCGTTTCTTCTGGCGTTGCGGGAACAACTCCATTATCTGGGGGCGGCCAGTTGGCCGGGCAGCCGCGCTTCACCAATGCCGAAAGGCGGTGAGGTGAGGAAAGTCCGGGCTCCACGGAAACACGGTGCCGGATAACGTCCGGCGGGGGCGACCCCAGGGAAAGTGCCACAGAAAGGATACCGCCCCGCCTGCTGTACCGCTTCACCGAGCGGCAGAGCTGGCGGGGTAAGGGTGAAAGGGTGGGGTAAGAGCCCACCGCGTCTTTGGCAACAGGGACGGCATGGTAAACCCCACCGGGAGCAAGACCGAATAGGGATGATGCGGGGCGCGCAAGCGCCTACAGCCGGTTTCCAGGCCAGTCATCCGGGTGGGTTGCGCGAGGCGATGTGCGAGCATCGCCCCAGATGAATGGCTGCCACGTTCCGGTTTGCGCCGGAGCCATACAGAACCCGGCTTACAGGCCAACTGGCACCTCTCTTTTCCTGGCCGACATGTCGCGGCCCCGCAGACCGGCCGGCGCCTGCGCAGGTTCCGGAAAGGCATGTGAAAACAAGATGTTCGTCCCGCAAGCGGACAGCGCGAGGCTCTTCCGTGAGCCTGTTTCTCCGCAGTTCGAAATAACTCTTTGTTAAACTTAACAGCTCATAAATAAATGATGTTGCGGCCCTGCTGCGGGGCCTCCTCCCATTGACGCCCATACGGTCCCATGATATCCCATATTCGTACTGTTCAAGGGCGAATGACGGCCCGCCAATCACAGAGTTCAGGGCGTTCCATCGAGCGGGTGTCTGTCCGCATCGTGGGCGAAGCCGTGTCTGGTGCAGTCGAATGCGAAGGGCGTATCGTCGCCCGCAGGAGTAACGGGGCGGATGTCTGGCGTAATGGGCCGCTTCCTGTCGAATGCCACGAACCGGGTCGATGCCAAGGGGCGGGTTTCCGTTCCGGCAAGTTTCCGGACCGTGCTGGCAGAGAGGGGAGTCCAGGAGCTTTACTGTCTCCAGGACATCGTCTTTCCGGCGATCAGCGTGGGTGGGCCGGATCTGCTCGATCGCTACGAGAGGCAGATCGCTTCGGCCGATCCGTTTTCGCCGGAAGCGAACAGGATGTCGCTGCTGGTTCATGGTGGCGGCGTTTTCATGAGGCTCGATGCGGAGGGCCGGTTGATGGTCACGGATTTCATCCGCGACTTCACGGGGATCGGCACGGAAGTCACCTTCGTCGGGCGCTCGGATCATTTTCAGTTGTGGCAACCGCAGGCGTTTCACGAGGCGCAGGCGGCGGCAAGAGCAGGGCGCTTGCCGCGTCCTGCCTAGGACGGGGGACCGGAATGGCGGCGAATCTTGGTGGAGGCGAGTCCGAAGCCGAAGGCGGACCGGTTCGCCACATTCCTGTTCTTCTTTCCGAAGTGCTGGCGGCGCTCGATCTGGCCCCGGGCCAGGTCGCCCTGGACGGTACGTTCGGGGCGGGCGGCTATACGTCGGCCATGCTCGATACCGGCGCCCGCGTCATCGCGCTCGACCGGGATCCCGCCGCGATTGCCGGCGGGCAGAAGCTGGTCGAGGCAAGCGACGGCAGGCTGACCCTCATCCATTCGCAGTTTTCCCACCTGGCCGAGCATGCGCCCGCCGACGGCCTGGATGCCGTCGTGCTCGATATCGGCGTTTCCTCCATGCAGATCGACGAGGCGGAGCGCGGCTTCTCCTTCCAGAGGAACGGGCCGCTCGACATGCGCATGTCGGGCGAGGGCGTCTCCGCCGCCGACGTGGTCAACCGGGCGAAGGTCGGGGATCTCATCCGGATTTTCGGCTTCCTCGGCGAGGAGAAGCATGCGGGGCGGATCGCCCGGGCGATCGAGAAGCGCCGTTCCGCCGAGCCCTTCAGCACGACGCGCGATCTCGCCAACCTCATCGAGAGCGTCAATCCCCGCAAGGCGAAGGACAAGATCCATCCCGCGACGCGCGTCTTCCAGGCGCTCCGCATCTTCGTCAACGACGAACTGGGTGAACTGGCTCAGGCCCTGTTTGCGGCCGAGCGCGCGCTGAAGCCCGGCGGGCGACTGGTGGTGGTGACGTTCCACTCGCTCGAGGACCGCATCGTCAAGAAATTCTTCTCCGACCGTTCCGGCAAGGCGGCCGGCTCCCGCCACATGCCCATGGTGGTCGAGAAACCCGCGATCTTCGAGCCGATCGGCAAGGGTGTGGTCAGCGCGACGGAAGAGGAGGCGGAAGCCAATCCCCGCGCACGTTCCGCCAAGTTGCGGGCCGGGCGGCGCACGGAGGCCCCGGCGCGGGCAGCGGATCCGTCGATCTTCGATCTTCCCGATCTCGCCAGCCTCGCCAGGATGGGAGCCGCCTGATGCTGAGAAGTTTCGACCTCGTCCTGATTGGCGTCATGACCGCGGCGGCCGTCGTGACCTACACCATCAAGCACCAAGCCGACGACAAGCTGAAGGAAGTGCGGCGCCTGGAACGGGAGATCGTCCTTGAAAAGGATACGATCGACCTGCTGAGGGCCGACTGGGCCCTGCTGACGCAGCCGAACCGGCTGGAACGGCTGATCGCGGCCTATCAATCCGAACTGCAGCTGGTGCCGACCCGTCCGACGCAGCTTGCAATGCCGGTCGAACTGCCGATGCCGCGCTCGCAGCTGCCAATGCCCGAGACGACGATCGAGGAACTCATCGCCGGTGCCGGAGGCGAGGTCGCCGCCGCCATCAAGGGGGTCGATGCCGCGAGGAATGCCGCGCCGGCGAACGGGATTCCCGTGCCGATCCCGCGCGGAGGCGTGCGCCTGGACGCAATGGCAACCGGATCGGTGGGGCAGCGCTGATGTCTTTCCTGTCGAGAATCATGGTTCTGAAGAGCCGGGCCCACCTGTCGACCGGAAGCCGCCGCAGCGCGGCCGGCTCCGGAGACGCCACGTTCGAGGGCGTCGGCAAGCGCAAGGCGGCGCAGGCCCGCAATCGCGTCGGCCTCATCATCGTCGGCTTCGTCGCCGTCTACGGCGTCATCGGCGGCCGGCTCGTCCAGTACGGCATGGCAAAGCCGGAGATCACCTCGAGCATCATGCCGGCGGACCGGCTGATGGCGTCGCGCCCCGACCTCCTGGATCGCAACGGCGAGGTGCTGGCGACCGACATCCGCACGGTCTCGCTCTATGCCGAGCCCCACAAGATCGTCGACGCGGACGAGGTCATCGAGAAGCTCGCGACCGTCCTGCCCGACCTCGACGCCAAGTCGATCTACGGCAAGCTGTCCTCCAAGTCGCATTTCCAGTGGCTGCGGCGCCAGCTCACTCCGAAGCAGCAGAGCCAGATCCTGGCGCTGGGCATCCCCGGCATCGGCTTCCGGCCGGAAAAGCGACGCTTCTATCCCGGCGGGGCGACGGCCGCCCACGTCGTCGGCCATGTCAATATTGACAATCGCGGCGTAGCCGGCATGGAACGCTACGTGGACAGCCAGGGGCTCGCCGATCTCGCAGCCGTCGGCATGACCTCCGACCAGCCGCTCGAGCCGGTCCGGCTGGCGATCGACCTCAGGGTGCAGTCCATCGTCCGCGAGGTCATCTATTCCTCGATCGACAAGTACCAGGCGATCGGCGCCGGTGCCGTCGTGCTCGACGCGCAGACGGGCGAAGTCATCGCCATGGCTTCCGCGCCGGACTATGACCCCAACAACCCGGCCGCCGGTGCCGAGGAGGGCTGGCTCAACCGCATGTCGAACGGCACGTTCGAGATGGGCTCGACCTTCAAGGCCTTCACCACGGCCATGGCGCTCGATTCGGGCAAGGTGAAGCTCACCGACAGTTTCGACGCCCGCTTTCCGATCCGGATCGGCGGCTTCACGATCAAGGACTTCCACGGCAAGGGCCGCATGCTGACGGTGCCGGAAGTCTTCCAGTACTCCTCCAACATCGGTACGGCTAAGATGGCCGACGTGGTGGGGATCGAGGGGCACAAGGAGTTCCTGACGCGGCTCGGGCTTCTCACCCGCATGCGGACCGAGCTTCCGGAAGTGGCACAGCCCAGCCAGCCGCGCGAATGGAAGAAGATTCACTCGGTCACCATTTCCTTCGGGCACGGCGTCTCGACCACGCCGCTTCAGACGGCGGTCGCGGTCGCGGCGCTGGTGAACGGCGGCAAGCTCATCCCCCCGACCTTCCTGCCGCGCACCCGCGAAGAGGCCGACGCGCTCGCGCAGCCCGTGCTGAAGCCGTCGACCAGCGACGCAATGCGCTACCTGTTCGACTTCAACGGCACCAACGGTTCGGGAAAACGCGCCCGCGTCGAGGGCTTCGACGTCGGCGGCAAGACCGGGACGGCCGAGAAGGTCGTGAACGGCCGCTATTCGAACGACAAGAACTTCAACGTCTTCATCTCGGCATTCCCGATCAACGATCCGCGTTACGTGGTGCTGACCTTCATCGACGAACCGAAGACGGGAGAAGGCGGCGGACGCACGGCCGGCCTCAATGCTGCCCCGATGGTACAGGAGATCATCAGCCGGTCGGGCGCGATTCTCGGTGTAAAACCCCGTTTTGGCGAGGATGGCTCGGCCCTTTTGGTATCCTATTAGGCAATAATAATTCACAGGCGATTCGCGAGCTTCGCCTGATCTGGAAGAGAGTACCGCTGATGAAGTTGCGCGACCTGGCCGGCCAAGAATTCCCGGAGATCGGCGATGTGCTGGCCGGCGCGGCGGGCGATATCGAGGTCAGCGGCATTTCGGCCGACAGCCGCAAGGTGGAGGCCGGCACGCTTTTCGCGGCGCTGCCGGGAACCAAGGCGGACGGTTCGCGCTTCATCGTCGATGCCGCCGGGCGCGGCGCGGTCGCGGCCGTCGCAGGCCAGCCCGCCGATGCGCCCATTCCCGTCCTGACGGTCTCCAGCCCGCGGCGTTTCCTGGCGCTCGCGGCCGCCCGCCTGTACGGCGCCCAGCCGGAAACCATGGTTGCCGTCACCGGAACCGCCGGCAAGACGTCGGTCGCCTCCTTCACCCGCCAGATCTGGGCGCATGCCGGCTATGCGGCGGCGCAGATCGGTACGACGGGCGTGGTTTCGCCGAGCCGCAACGAATACGGTTCGCTGACGACGCCGGACCCGGTGGCGCTCCATGCGCTCCTGGCGGAACTTGCGGCCGAGGGCGTGAGCCATGCCGCCATGGAGGCCTCCAGCCACGGGCTCGACCAGTGCCGCCTCGACGGCGTTCGGTTGGCCGCGGCCGGTTTCACCAATCTTGGCCGCGATCACATGGACTATCATCCGACGGTCGAAAGCTACATGGCCGCCAAGATGCGGCTCTTCGACACGCTGCTTCCCAAGGGGGCGCCGGCCGTCATCTTCGCGGACGACGAATGGTCGGCGGAGGCGATCCGCGTGGCCAGGGAATCGGGCCTCAAGGTGCTGACGGTCGGCCGCAAGGGCGACTATCTCGCCCTCAAGCGGGTCGAGCACTTCCGCTACAAGCAGACCGCCGAAATCCACGCCGAGGGCGAGATATTCGAGGTCGACATTCCGCTCGCCGGCGATTTTCAGGTGGCCAATGCGTTGGTCGCCGCCGGTCTCGCCATGGCGACGGGAACGCCGGCTACCGTCGCGATGGCGGCGCTGGAAAAGCTGCAGGGCGCCTCCGGGCGGCTCGAACTCGTCGGGCATACGCGGCAGGGCGCGCTCGCCTACGTGGACTATGCGCACAAGCCGGATGCCCTGGAGAACGTCCTTTCTTCCGTT
>JAEZHO010000368.1 GCA_023416545.1 Pseudomonadota bacterium | reverse complement strand
GGCTGACCTACACGTTCAAGCTGCGCCCGGGCGTCAAGTTCCACAACGGTCGCGAACTGGTTGCCGAGGATGTCGTCTACTCGATCAACCGCGTGGTCAACCCCGCAACGCAGTCGCCCGGCCAGGGTTTCTTCTCGATGATCGAGGGATATGACGAAGCCGCAGAAGGCAAGGCGGACGTCGTCTCCGGCGTCACCGCGCCGGATGCCGGTACGGTCGTCTTCAAGCTATCGCGTCCCGACGCAACCTTCCTGCACGTCATGGCGCTGAACTTCTCGTCCGTCGTGCCGAAGGAAGCCGTCGAGGCGGCCGGCGCCGATTTCGGCAAGAAGCCGGTTGGCACGGGTGCCTTCAAGCTGGCGGAATGGACGCTCGGCCAGCGGCTGGTGTTCGAGAAGAACGCCGACTACTGGATCGCCGGCGTTCCCTATCTCGACAGCTTCACGGTCGAAGTCGGCCAGGAGCCCGTCGTGGCCCTCCTGCGCGTGCAGAACGGCGAAGTGGACATTCCCGGCGACGGCATCCCGCCGGCAAAGTTCGTGGAAGTCATGAAGGACGAGGCGCAGGCAAGCCTTGTCATCGAAGGCGGCCAGCTCCACACCGGCTACATCACCATGAACGTGACGCAGGCACCGTTCGACAAGATCGAGGTACGCCGCGCCGTGAACATGGCGATCAACAAGGACCGCATCGTGCAGGTCATCAACGGCCGCGCCGTTCCGGCGACCCAGCCGCTGCCGCCGTCGATGCCGGGCTATACGGAAGGCTACGAAGGCTACAAGTACGATCCGGAAGGCGCCAAGAAGCTGCTCGCCGATGCCGGCCTTGCGGACGGTTTCGACACCGAACTCTTCGTCATGAACACCGATCCGAACCCGCGCATCGCCCAGGCGATCCAGCAGGATCTCAAGGCCATCGGCATCAACGCGTCGATCAAGTCGCTGGCGCAGGCCAACGTGATCGAGGCCGGCGGCGCCGGCACCGCTCCGATGATCTGGTCGGGCGGCATGGCATGGATCGCCGACTTCCCGGATCCGGCAAACTTCTACGGCCCGATCCTCGGCTGCAGCGGCACCGTCGAAGGCGGATGGAACTGGGCGAAGTACTGCAACGAAGAGCTCGACAAGATGGCCGTCGAGGCGGACTCCATCGTCGATCCCGCCAAGGCCGAGGAGCGTCTGGCCAAGTGGTCCGAGATTTATACCAAGGTGATGGAAGACGCGCCGTGGGCACCGGTCTTCAACGAAAACCGCTTCACCATGAAGTCTTCGCGCATGGGCGGTGACGACGCGCTCTTCGTCGATCCGGTCTCGATCCCGGTCAACTACGATTACGTCTTCATCAAGGAGTAATGCGTTCATGTGCAAGCACTGCAACCACACGATCCACGCCCATCAGCACCATTACGGCTGGGACAATTCATTTGCCCCTGCCCTGACGGCCGCACCGGGCGAGACGATCCTGTTCCAGTGCCTTGACAGTTCTGGGGGCCAGCTTGGCCCCCAGTCCACCGTCGAGGATGTAACTGCTCTGGACTTCGCCAAGATCAACCCGGTCTCCGGTCCCATCTACATCGATGGCGCAAAGCCCGGCGATGTGGTGAAGGTGACGATCGAGAGCTTCACGCCGCAGCTTCGCGACGGCGCAGGCTTCGGCTGGACCGCCAACATTCCGGGCTTCGGCCTGCTGGCCGACCAGTTCAAGGAACCGGCCCTGAACGTCTGGAAGTTCGACGCATCGAGCATGGAACCGGCGCTCTTCGGCAAGAACGGTCGCGTGCCGCTGAAGCCGTTTGCCGGCACGATCGGCAATGCGCTTGCCGAGAACGGGCATCATACAGTCGTTCCGCCGCGCCGCGTGGGCGGTAATCTCGACATCCGTGACCTTGCCGCCGGCACGACGCTCTATCTGCCCGTCGAGGTCGAGGGCGCGCTGTTTTCCGTCGGCGATACGCATGCCGCGCAGGGCGACGGCGAGGTCTGCGGGACGGCGATCGAGAGCCCCTTCGACGTGGTGCTGACGCTCGACCTGATCAAGGACCAGCCGTTGAAGACGCCGCGCTTCACCACCCCGGGCCCCGTCACGCGTCACCTCGATTCCAAGGGTTACGAAGTCACGACCGGTATCGGCCCCGATCTATGGGCTGCGGCAAGGGACGCGGTGGCGAACATGGTCGATCTTCTCGCGACGACGCGGAAGATGGATCCGGTCGACGCCTACATGCTCGTCTCGACCTGCGGCGATCTTCGCATTTCCGAGATCGTCGACATGCCGAATGTCGTGGTCAGCTTCTACTTCCCGAGGGCCGTCTTCGAATGACCTCTGCCATGCTTTCTCCCGCGGTCGAATCCAGAGCCGACGTTGTCCTGTCGGTTCGCGACCTGCAGGTTTCCGCCCGCTCCGACCAGGGGCTCATTCCGTTGGTTGAAGGGCTCAGCTTTGATCTTCATCGGGGCGAGACGCTTGCGATCGCGGGAGAAAGCGGCTCAGGCAAATCGATTACCTCGCTGGCCTGCATGGGCCTTCTGCCCGCACCTGCGGTGCGGGTGACCGGTGGCTCCATCCGCTTCGGCGATACAGAGCTTACCGCCCTACCCGAAAAGAAGCTGCAGCAGGTGCGCGGCGCCCGCATCGCAATGATCTTCCAGGAGCCGATGACGGCCCTCAACCCGGTCATGAGCATCGGCCGCCAGCTTGTCGAAGCGATCCGGGCCCATGAGCCGCTGTCTGTTTCGCAGGCACGGGCACGCGCCCTCGAAGCCGTCAGGGCGGTCCGCCTCTCGCAGCCTGAAAAGCGGCTCGAGCAATATCCGCACGAACTGTCGGGCGGCATGCGCCAGCGTGTGATGATCGCGATGGCGATCGCCCTTCGCCCGGCGGTCCTGATTGCGGACGAGCCTACCACGGCGCTGGACGTCACGGTCCAGCGCGAGGTTCTCGACCTCCTCAAGGACCTGCAGCGGGAACTCGGTACCGCGATCATCCTCATCACTCACGACATGGGCGTCGTCGCCGAAACGGCGGACCGCGTCATCGTCATGCGCAAGGGCAAGATGGTGGAGGCGGCATCGACGGTAGAACTGTTCGACGCGCCGAAGGAGCAGTACACGCGCGACCTGCTCGCCGCCGTGCCGCGTATCGGCGCAGGCGCTTCCCGGCCTGAACCGGAAGCCCGCGACGTGCTGGTGCGCTACGACGATGTTTCCGTGAACTTCCCCATTCGGCAGGGCCTGCTGGGACGCGTCGCCGCGCGCGTTCACGCGGTCGAGCATGTTTCTCTCAATATCTTCCGAGGCGAAACGCTTTCACTGGTGGGCGAATCCGGCTGCGGAAAGTCGACCATGGCGAAGGCGCTGGTGGGCCTCGTTCCGCATTCCGGCCGGATCGAGATCAACGGCCGGGCGCTGGGCGATCTCGATGCCCGAGGCCGCAAGGCGATCCGCCGCGACCTGCAGATCGTGTTCCAGGATCCGATGGCGGCGCTCGATGC
>JAEZHO010000370.1 GCA_023416545.1 Pseudomonadota bacterium | reverse complement strand
ATGGATGGTCTTCCTGCGAGCCTGTAAACGGCGGTATGGCCATAGTCGCGCCTGCCCTGAGAGTTCAGACGTCGTTATAGGATCGCGCTTTCGACCGGTGTGCTTGGTCTTGTTGAGAAACATTACGAAACATGAAGGGCCTGATGGCGGCCGTGTCCATCGACAGGCCAAGGCTCAGGTCTGCGAGCCTATGTCGTTTTACACGGCGTTCCCGGCCTCACCCGGCGCGGGCCAGATCATCGGTCGACGGCTTCGACACGATATCGCTCGCCGTGCCGCCTTCGGCCGGAAAATCCATCTGGGCCGCAAGTCCGTGCGGCGTTCTGTTCAGGAGTTCGATCGTGCCGCCGTTGGCTCGCACGATGTCTTCGACGATCGAGAGCCCGAGACCGAAGCCGGTACGATCCGACGTCGGCCGAGCCGTGCTGACCTTGAAGAACGGTTCCAGCACCCGCGTCCGCAAGCTGTCGGGAAGGCCCGGACCGTCGTCGGCGACAATGATCCGCACGGTGCCGTTTGCGAGGATCGCGAGCTCCACCGTGATTTCATGCGCGAACTTGGTGCCGTTCTCGACGAGGTTGGTGATCGCGCGCCCCAGTGATCGCGGCCTGCAGCGATAGGCGAAGCGCTCCGGGCCGACATACTTCACGTTGAAACCCACATCGGAGAAATCCGAGCAGACGGTCGTCAACAGGCTGGGGAGGTCGGCATTGACCGGCTTTTCGGTCGCCGTTTCCTTGCTGAGATAGGTGAGCGTATCGTTGATCATGTCGCTGAGCGCGGCGATGTCCTTCAGGAGTGCTGCCTTCAGCTCCGGCTGGGTGGAACGTTCCGCCCGCAGACGCAGCCGCGTCAGCGGCGTCCGGAGGTCGTGGCTTATCGCGCGCAGCATGCGCGTCCGGTCATCGATCATGCGGCGCAGGCGACTGCGCATGTCGTTCAGCGATCGCGCCAGCGTTCGGATTTCGGCTGCGCCGCTTTCCTTGAAAGGCCGGTCAGGCCCGTCGTCGGGCTTCAACGTCTCCGCGGCCTTTGCAAAGTCGAGGAGCGGCGCAGAAATCACCCGCGCCGCATAAAGCGACAGGAGAACCACGGGCAGGACGAGGACCATCATCTGCAGAACGACGTTGACCTGCTGGTCGCTGATCCAGGTATCGGGAGGAGGTGGCGCTGGAAGGAACGCCAGTGCCCGGTCGGCGTCGAGCGCGACGACGAGCACGTCGTGAAGTTTTCCGTTGGGGGTCTCCCCGCGAAAGGCCGTGGTGAAACTCTCCGGCAGGTTCTCCTGCACAAGGTGGCGGACCTCGTCGACGAAGATCGTCGTGTCGCGCCTTGAAAGCTCTTCCGCCGCGACCTCTTCGACACGAAGCCCCGTGCTCGACGTTGCCTGAAGAATGGCTTCCATCTGTTCCGGGGAGGTGGAGGCGCGAACCTGGTCGACGACGGTCTCGATCTTCAGTGCCGTCGCGCGGGCATAGGAGACACTCTCCAGGTCTTCGCGCAACAGCCAGTCGGAAATCGCTCCCAGGATGAGGAGGCCGCCGATAGGGCCGATGGCGAGCGCCGCAATCTGCCGGCGGAGAGTGGACATTATCCCACCTCGACTTTCGGGGTGAACATGTAGCCACCCAGCCGTACCGTCTTGATCACGGTCGGCTCGCGGACATTGGGTTCAATCTTCTGCCGGACGCGGCTGATGTGAACATCGATGCTGCGTTCGACCGGACCCGCAAGCCCGGCATGGGTCAAGCGGAGCAGCTGTTCGCGCGTCATGACACGACCCGGATTCTGGCAGAATGCCAGAAGGATGTCGAACTCGGCCGTCGTCACGGAGACGTGCACCCCGTCCGGATTGACCAGTTGCCGGAGGATGGAATCGATCTGCCAACCGGCAAATCGCATCGCCGTTGGCTGCTGGGGTTTGTCCGCCCCATAGGATGCGCGTCGGAGGAGGCCCTTTATGCGCGCCATGAATTCCCGCGGATGAAAGGGCTTGGTAATGTAGTCGTCCGCGCCAAGCTCGATGCCGACCACGCGGTTGATCTCGTCGCCGAGGGCCGTGAGCATGATAATGGGCACGGTCGAGGAGGCCCGCAGCCGGCGGCAGATACTGAACCCGTCCTCTCCCGGCAGCATGGCGTCGAGCACGATCAGGTCGAAAGTCTGCTTCCTGAGTGTCGCGTCCATGTTGGCGGCGGAGCCGACCGCAACAGCCTCAAGGCCATTTTCCGTCAGCATCTCGATCACCATTGCCGCAATCTCCTCGTCGTCCTCGACGAGGAGGACGCGAGGCACCGTCTCTGGCGCGACGAGATGTTGAGCGGTCATGGGTCATCTCTGCAATACGCTTGATGGGTTCAAGAACGTACATTGTTGCAAAACCGCGCCGAAAGTCACGAGGTGAAGTTGTTTTGATATGTTAAGCGAGACCGGAGGTCGCGACGGTTTCTCAGGCCTTTATGCCGAACAGTTTTTCAGCATTCCGGTAGGCGATTTTTTCCTTGGCCTCGCGTGGCAGGTCCACTGCACGAAACCAGTCGGTGCCTTCCTTCATGTTCGCAAACGGGTAGTCGGTCGCGAACATCAGCCGATCCACGCTGATGTACATCAGCAGGAGGTCGAGCAGCTCGTCCTGAAAGAATGCGCTGGTGGTGAACCAGAAGTTGTCGTGGAAATATTGCTCGAAGGGCTTGTTCAGCGTGCTCTTGGTCACTTCCCCCATCTTCTCCACGACGCGCTTGTAAAAGAAGGGAAGACCCTCGCCCATGTGGCCGATAATGATCTGCAGCTTCGGGAATCGGTCGAAGACGCCGGACGTGATCATTCGAAGGCATTGGGTAACGACTTCCTGATGCCACCCGTAGGCCGAGATGCTGAGAACCTGGTCCTGGTGCTGCCGCTGATATTCCGGCCGCATATTGCTGTAGTAGATCTGGAAGACTTCGTCGGGTGGCAGGCCCGGATGGATGTAGATCGGCACATCGAGGATTTCGGCACGCGCCAGCAGGGGCTCGAAATCGGGATGGTCGAGAAATTTCTTCCCGATGATCCCATTGGTCAGGCACCCCAGGAAGGCATCTTCCTGAACTGCGCGTTCCAGCTCGTCTGCGGAAGCCTCCGGGTTCTGCAGCGGCAGGGTCGCAAACGCCTGGAACCGCCCCGGATAGGCGGCCATCGGTCCATCGGCGATCATCTTGTTTAGACGATAGGCAAAGTCGATGCCTTCCTGACCCGGGACATTCTGCACGCCCGGCGTATGTGCGGAGAGGACCTGAACGTTGATCCCCGCCTCGTCCATTGCATGGATGCGGCGCGGCCCGATTTCGGCAAGGCCGGTATCCTCCAGGAACAGCCGGTCGTTCAGTTCCATCAGCTCACGGGGCGAAAACGTCTCTTCCGTGCCGATGAACAGGAGGTCCCTGTCGCGCGCCGAGATGTCCGAAGTCTCTTTGGCGGCGGCGCGGGCAATGATGGCGGGCGCCGACAATCCGGCCCCGAGACCGAGCGCCGCGCCAAGTGCGACCGCGCCACCCAGAAAATTGCCGCGTCCCATCACGAGTTTCTCCAGGGGGTTGGCGACGAGCTTCATCTCAGTTTCCACTCCGATGGTTGCGCAGCTTCAGTGCGGCTTTCGGCTGAAAGGGAGTTCAGCTCGACCTTGACGCCGATGTGACCTGCCGCGTGGGAGGGTCGGCGACACGCCGCCGGTCCCTTCGTGATGCTGGATTTGGCGAGACTACGTCCGATCGTCGTTGGTTTGGGTCTTCTCTTGTTAAGAGTTGTTGCGCCGGATGAGACAACCGGTCCGCGGCAGCCATGACCCTTCCGTCATCCCTCGCTGCTTCATCGGAAGGCCGCTTCGTCAGGCCGGGAACACGATCTTGGAATAGGCGCCTCCGTCGCGGTTATTGCCCACTTGCAACTGCGCATCATGCCCTTCGGCAATGGCCTTGACGACCGTTAGGCCAAGACCTGAACCCCTGATGCCCCGGTCGTTGAGGCTCTCGCTTCGCCAGAACATGTCAAAGGAGGAGTGCTGCACGTGGGAGGGCAGTCCCGGCCCTTTGTCCTGGACGGAAATGAATGACCGACCTTCCTCGTCCACACCGGTGTAGACGTCGATAGGGCCGAAATCGCCCGCGTATTTGCGCGCGTTTTCCAGGAGGGCGAGCAGCGCCTGGCGGAATCGGTCCGGATCGATCTTCGCCGGCGCGGAGCGTAGGTGGGTTCGCAGATCGATAGCGTCGCCTGCGGAGGTCTGGAAGAGAGTCACCGTGTCGGAAACATGAAGGGCGAGGTCGGTCGTCGTCGTCGCCGTGACGAAGTTGCCGGTGCCTGCCAGCGACAGGGTATTCAACTGGTCCACGAGACGGGAAATTCCCTGGGTCTGCTCCAGGAGGGCCCGCACTCGCTCCTCGGTGGCCGCAAGTACACCATCGGCCATGCCCTGCAGATTGCCCTGAAGCACGGTCAGCGGTGTACGCAATTCGTGTGCGACGGCGCGCGTGTTGAATTTCAGGCGGGTCTCCAGCGCCAGCAACTCGCTGGCCATGCGGTTGATCGTAACCGCAAGGGTTTCCACTTCCTTGGTTGCACCGGGTTCCACCGTGACCTGAAAATCGCCCTGTCCGATCTTTTCCGCGGCAGCCGTCAGGCGGGTCAGCGGTGCGACGATCCGGTAAGCGAGCACCACCCCTATTCCGCTTGTGAAGACGATCAGGATGGAGCCGAAGGCCAGGACGCCCTCGACGGCCGTCGCGTCGGTGGCGTCCTCCAGATACGGATAAAGCGGCGCCAGGGCTGCGAGAGCTCCGGGATCGGGGATCTCGCCATCGTTGATGCTCACCCAGGCGGTCTTTGCATCAGGAGGCAGCGTCTCCAGTGCCACCGCTTCGGCATGGTCGATATACCAGTCGACCAGGATGTAGAGGAGCGCGATCGTTATCAGCTGGATGACGGACACCAGCGCGGCTGTCATCGTTGAGAGCGCCGGTCTAGACACCTGTCGACCTCGCGAAACGATACCCAATACCTCGGACGGCCTTTATGTACCCTTCCTGACCACGCTCCGCCAGCTTACGCCTCAGATTGGCAATATGCGTATCGATGGTTCTGTCGAAGGCCTCACTTTCGGGCAGGCAGACGTCCAGCAGCGATGCTCTTTCGAAAGTCTTGAAGGGAGCGCGTAGAAAGCAGACCAGAAGACGAAATTCCGTGGCCGTCAGCGGCAGTTCGAAACGGCCACTCTCCGTTACTGCAATCGCCATGTGCGATTCCAGTTGGACTTCTATTTCCTCGTATCGGATGACCTCGTTGCGGGTAACGCCGGTGGCGCGCTTCAAGACTGCGCCCACCCTCGCCACGACTTCCT
>JAEZHO010000314.1 GCA_023416545.1 Pseudomonadota bacterium | reverse complement strand
CCGAGCGTCAGGACGTCCTCCGGACCGCTGAAGACGAGAGCGGCCGGGGCGCGGCCGGACAGGATGAGATCGAGCAGCACGCCCGACCCGGAACAGGAGCCGCGGCTTGCGGGCATCAGCAGGATGGTCCCGGCAAGGCAGGCCCCGTGCAGCGGATGGTGGACATCGATCACCCGCCCGTCGTCCGGCGACACCCCTCCCCAGAAGCTCAGGGGTTCGTCGCTGAAGAGCACCGGACCCTCTGCCTCGCCGGCCAGGATGGCGACAGCGCCCTCCCCGCCCGTCATTTGACGACGAAGCCGTGCGCGAACGGGTCGCGGTCGTCGATGAAGATCGTGTTGATGCCGGTCTGCCGGGCCCAGCCGGCGATCGACGGGATGATCGCATTCCGGCCGGCCACCGTCGTGGCGGCCTCGACCCGGCCCTTGAAGATCGAGCCGATGATCGATTCGTGCCAGAATTCGTCGCCGACCGTGAGCTTGCCCCTGGCCGCCAGTTGCGCCATGCGGGCCGAGGTGCCGGTGCCGCAGGGCGAGCGGTCGATGGCCTTTTCACCGTAGAAGACGGCGTTGCGGGCATGCGCGCCCTCGACGGTCGGCTTGCCGGTCCACAGGATATGGCTGAGGCCGCGGATTTCCGGATGCTCCGGATGCACGAATTCATATTTCCCGTTCAGCGCCGCCCGCAGCTTCGGGCTCCAGCCGACTAGTTCGCCGGCGGTGTGATCGGCCATGTCGCGGAAATTCTTCTGCGGCTCGACGATGGCGTAGAAATTGCCGCCATAGGCGACGTCGACGACGATCTCGCCCAGGCCCTCGACCTCGGCCGTCAGTCCCTCCGCGTAAAGGAAGCCGGGGACATTGGTGAGGCGCACTTCCTCCACGAAGCGTCCCTCCTGGCGATAGGTGATGTCCACCTTGCCGGCCGGGGCATCGATGGAGAGCCTCCCGGGCTCGCGCGGCGTGATCAGACCGTTCTCGATCCCCATGGTGATCGTGCCGATCGTCCCGTGGCCGCACATGGGCAGGCAGCCGGAGGTTTCGATGAAGAGGACGGCCACGTCGCAGTCCGGCCGGGTCGGCGGATAGAGGATCGAGCCCGACATCATGTCATGGCCGCGCGGCTCGTACATCAGGCCGGTGCGGATCCAGTCGAACTCGCGCAGGAAATGCGCCCGCTTCTCGAGCATGTTGGCACCCTCCAGGCGGGGACCTCCGCCGGAAACGAGGCGGACGGGGTTTCCGCAGGTATGCCCGTCGATGCAGGAGAAGGTATGGGAGGCCATTGTTTTCATACTCCGTCGGACCATGGCAGTCGAAAGACGTGATATAGAGGCGCGGGCCCGAATTGCGTCCGCGCGATTTTGTATACTATATGTATGCAGACTGACAACTGCCGCCGACCCGGCGGCCCAACTTTGAAGAGACAGACGATGACGCAGACCTCCACCCTTACCATTGAGGCTCTTTACCAGCGGGTCGAAGCCATATTCCGGAAGGCTGGCCTCAATGCGCTTCAGGCAGGGGCGCTTGCCCGCGTCATCGTTGCGGGCGAACGCGACGCATGCAAGTCGCACGGCATCTACCGCATCGAAGGCGCACTCAGGACGGTCAAGGCGGGCAAGGTCAAACCGGACGCGGTGCCCGAACTCGACCGCAACGAAGGTTCGGCCATCGTCCGCGTCAGGGCGAACGGCGGATTTGCCAATCCCGCCTTCGAACTCGGCCTGCCGGCGCTTGCCGAGCGGGCCCGCGAACTCGGCCTCGCCGCGCTGGTCATCAACGACTGCAGCCATTTTTCCGCGCTCTGGCCGGAAGTGGAGGCCGTGACGGAGCAGGGCCTCGCCGCGCTCGTCATGTGCCCGAGCTATGCGACCGTGGCGCCGACGGGGGGCAGCAAGCCGCTTCTCGGCACGAACCCCTTCGCCTTCGGCTGGCCGCGCCCGGACGGCGCGCCCTACGTCTTCGACTTCGCCACGTCCGTGGCGGCGCGCGGGGAACTGGAACTCTATCGGCGCGCCGGCAAGCCGCTGCCGGAGGGCTGGGCTGTCGATGCCGAGGGACGGCCGACCACCGATCCGGAAGCAGCACTTGCCGGCGCCATGCTGCCTTTCGGCGGCCACAAGGGCTCGGCGATCGGCACGATGATCGAGCTTCTCGCCGGCATCATGATCGGCGACCTGACAAGCCCGGAGGTTCTCGACTACCTGGGGACCACGACGCTGGCGCCCATGCACGGGGAACTGATCCTTGCGTTCTCGCCGGAGAAGTTCTCCGCCGGCCGCCCCGGAAATCCGTTCGCGCGGGCCGAAAACCTGTTCGAGAGCATCGTCGGCCAGGGTGCCCGCCTACCCTCGCAGCGTCGCTTCCTCGCCCGAAAGACATCCGAGGCGGAGGGCGTCACCCTGACAGCCGCGGAAATGGAACAGCTCGACCGCCTTCTGGAACTGGGTATCGACGCGGTCTGACCAGGAGCGCCTATCTTCCGGGCGCCCGCTTCCGCGGCCTCGCTCCAACAAAAAAGGCCCTCCTTGCGGGGGCCTTTTCACATGACGGTGCGCTGTGAGCTACGCCTTGCAGGCCTGCACCGCGCCGGGCAGCTTGCTCCACTCGGCATACCAGGTGTCGAAGAGCTTCAGTTGGCCTTCGACATAGCCGCGCTGGCTTTCCGAAAGCTCGTCCGTTTCGTTGAAGTGCAGGCTGTATTCCTCGTCGCCCTTCAGCACCATCATGTACTTGAAGAAGAGGACGAGGTCCGGCCCCTCGTCGAAGGACGACAGGACCGCCAGTGCCTCTTCCAGTTCCAGCGCACGCCGGCGGGCATCCGGATCGCCCTTCGCCGCCGCCTGGGCGAGGTTGCACAGATGCAGGACTTCCTTCGGCAGGACGCAGCCGATCCCGGTGATGGCGCCGGTCGCGCCGCAATTGACGAAGCCGTGGAAGACGCAGGTATCGACCCCGATCATCAGCGACACGCCATCGTCGCGGCTGGTGATGTTCTCGGCGGCGTAGCGCATATCGGCCGCTCCGCCGAATTCCTTGAAACCGACGAGGTTGGGATGCTCGGCGCGCAGGGCGAAGAACAGGTCGGCACGGGTGGCGAAGCCGTAATAGGGGCTGTTGTAGATCACCGCCGGCAGGTCCGGAGCGGCGGACAGGATCGCCTTGAAATGGTTCCTCTGGGCGGCGACGACCGAGCCCCGGGAGAGGACGCGCGGGATGACCATGAGGCCCGCGGCGCCGACCTTCTGGGCGTGGGCGGCGTGCGCGACCGCGGACGCGGTGTTGACGGCGCCGGTGCCGACGATGACGGGGACGCCCGCCTTGACCAGTCGCTCCACCCCTTCCATCCGCTGCTCATCGGTCAGCAGCGGCCAGTCACCCATTGATCCGCAATAGACGACGGCGGACATGCCCTTCCCGACCAATTCCCTTGCCTTGCGGACAAGCGCATCGAAATCCGGCGACCTGTCCGGCTTGCAGGGGGTCATCAGTGCGGGAATGACACCGGAAAATACGTTCGCCTTCACGTCAGCCTCCTTTTCGCCGGCCTGCGGCGGCCGCCCTGGATTCTTCTCTCGCGGGCCAATCGGGATCGGAGCGCCGCGCCTGCATTCTACTTGTCGACAAATAGAATACAAAATCAGAGCGTGATGTCCACCCCGTCGCTGCGGCTGAACAGTTTCTGCACCTGCGCGACGATCTGCTCCGCATGCAACCGCGCAAGGCGGTCGGCCGCCTCGACGTCGCGCACCTCGATCGCCGAGATGATCTCCGCGTGATCGTCGACGAAGCTCTGGGGAAAATTCTCGTCGTAGGAGCGGTAGTAGAGACGCAGGATGCGCCGTCCCTCGTCCAGGAGCCGCCGGAACAGGCCGGTGAAATAGGGGTTGCGGCCAGCCTCGGCGATCGCCGCGTGGAAGGACGCATTCGTGGCGATCATCGCAAGCGCATCGCGCGCGGCGACGGCCGCCGCATATTCCCGGTGCTGGGCGCGGATGACGGCGAGATCCTCGGCCCGATGGTTCTGCGCCGCCAGCCGCGTCGTCACCCGGTACATGAGCACCAGCGCATCGAAGAAGGGAGCGAGGTTGAGGAAATCGATGTTCGACACCATGGTCGAGCGGTTGGGGAGGGTCTCGATCAGCCCCTCGCCCGCCAGCCGCACCAGCGCCTCGCGGATCGGCGTGCGCGACATCCGGAAGCGTTCCGCAAGCTGCACCTCGTCGACCGGGCTGCCGGGCGCAAGCTTCAGGTCGAGGATTTCGTCGCGCAGCAGGTCGTAGACCATTTTTGCGCCGGAGCCCCGTTTGCGGCCGGAGGCAGGGGGAGATGCGGGGTCAGCCATGGGAGATCCTTCTTGTCGACATGCAAAATACATTCTCTCGTCCCGCGAGCAACCGGATGCCCTCGACATGCCGGAAGAGGCGCAAGCGATCGTGCGCTGCGCCCCAACAGGCGCCGGAGTGTCTCCGGACGAGGCAGTCGTTCAGGCTTTCTCAAGCATGACGATGGTTAACCATAGAAATTCACCGCAGCACAACGTCATCGCCGGATGATGGGTCCTATCGGAAGGATGGACCCATG
>JAEZHO010000051.1 GCA_023416545.1 Pseudomonadota bacterium | reverse complement strand
AGTGGGTGGTCGCCACCTTGCCGTCGAGCAGCCCCGTTGCCGCCAGCACGAAGGCGCCCGAACACAGCGAGACGAGCCGGGCGCCGCGCGCATGTGCCGCCCGCAGCCGCGCGCAGATGGCTTCGGGGACCGGTGCATCCACGCCTCGCCAGCCGGGAACGACGATGATGTCGGCGCTGTCGAGAAGCTCCGGTCCGGCGTCCGCCGTCACGCTCAGTCCGCCCTGGGCGCGCAGCCGGCCGGGCTCGAAGGCGGCGCTGGCGAACCGGTACCAGCCCCGTCCCATTTCCGGCCGGGCGAGCCCGAAGATCTCGCTCGCGATGCCGAACTCGAACGTGCAGAGCCTGTCGTAAACGAGCGCGACGACGAGCGGCCCCTCGGTCCGTGCATCTTCCGCCACAGCTGCGATCGGGTGGTTTGTCATGATGTTTACGGATATTGGCGAATCCGCCAGTAGGCAAGGGGGCAGCGGACGGGGATCATGCGGCTGCCAACCGAAGGAGGATGCCCATGCCCACCGCTGTTACCATGATCGCGCCCGCGCCGAGCGAGCTTGCCCGGCAGCACTTTGCCGAGGAGTTCAGCTTCGAGACCGACTGTTCGGACGTGCGCGACGCGCTCGCGAGGGGAGCGGATTTCGTCCTCCTCGACGTTCGCTCTCCCGCCCTTTACGCGACAGGACACGTCCCCGGCGCGATCAGTCTCCCGCACGGCAAGATCACCGCGCACCGGATGTCGCAATGGCCGGAGGACACGGTCTTCGTCACCTACTGCGCCGGGCCTCACTGCAACGGCGCTGCGCGGGGCGCCCTGCGGCTGGCGCAGCTTGGCAGGCCGGTGAAGCTCATGGCCGGCGGGATATCGGGCTGGATGGACGAGGGCTTCGATCTGGCCTTGTCGGAATGACCACGGGAAAGCAGGCGAGGCGGCGCGGGAACCCGTTCGGTCACCGGGCGTAAGCCATCGCCATGCGGAACTCGAGCCACTTGCTGAATTTCGAGAGCGGAAAGCTGATCGCGAAGTAGATCAGCGCGACGAGGCCGTAGACGGTAAACGGCTCGAATGTCGCATTGGTGACGATCGTGCCGGCCTTGGATACTTCCACGAAGCCGATGATCGAGGTGACGGCCGTGCCCTTCACCACCTGGACCGAAAAGCCGGTCGTCGGCGGGATGGCAATCCGCAGGGCCTGCGGCAGGATGATGAGCCGCATCTGCTGCGGGCGAGTCAGCGCCAGGCTGCTTCCCGCCTCCCACTGGCCCTTCGGGATCGATTCGACGCAGCCGCGCCAGATTTCGGCAAGGAAGGCGGCCGTCCAGCAGACCAGCGCCAGCCCCGCGGCAAGCCAGGCCGGCACATCGAGGCCGAACAGCCCGAGCCCGAAGAAGATCAGGAAGAGCTGCATCAGGAGCGGCGTCCCCTGGAAGAGTTCGACATAAAGGCGCGCCACATGCTGCCCGATCCGCGATTTGCCGATCCGCATCGAGAGGATGACCAGCCCCAGCATGCCGCCGCCGACGAAGGAAACGACGGAGAGGACGATCGTCCAGCGGGTGGCCAGCAGCAGGTTGCGCAGGATGTCCCAGGTCGAGAAATCGGTCATCGCGTCTGCACCCTGGGGAAGATCCAGTTCCCGAGTTGATTGAGGAATTGCCGCAGCAGGATCGCGAACCCCAGGTAGATGCAGGTCGAGACCATGTAGGCCTCGAAGGCCCGGAAGGTCCGCGACTGGATGAAGTTCGCCGCAAAGGTCACGTCTTCTGCGGCGATCTGTGAAACGACGGCCGAGCCGAGCATGACGATCACGATCTGCGACGAGAGCGCCGGCCATATCCTCTGCAGCGCCGGCAGCAGGATCACCAGGCGGAAGATCTGCAGGGGGCGAAGCGCCAGCGCCGCACCCGCCTCGACCTGCCCCTTGGGTGTCGCTTCGATCCCCGCGCGGATGATCTCGCAGCTATAGGCGCCGAGATTGATGATCATCGCCAGATTGGCGGCTTCTAGCTCCGACAGCCGCAGCCCGAGCGATGGCAGTCCGAAGAAGATGAAGAAGAGCTGGATCAGGAAGGGCGTGTTGCGGATCAGTTCGACATAGGCGACCACCGGCGGGCGCAGCCAAGTCGGGCCGAGCGTCCTGATCCAGGCACAGAAGATACCGAACGAGACGCCCACCACTGCGCCGACCACCGTCAGCTGCAGGGTGACCAGAAATCCCTGGAGCAGGATCGGATAGTAGTCGGCGATCCAGCCGAAGTTGAAGATGTACTGCAATGTCCCGGTCGCCCTTCGAGGTCATGCCCGCCTCCGCAAGGGGGCGGGCACGCGTTGATCAGAGAGAGGCCGGCAGCGACGTGCCGAGCCATTTCTCGGCGATCTTGCCGAGCGAGCCGTCGGCCTTGGCATCGGCGATGATGCCGTTGACGGCTTCCAGGAGCGCGGGCTCGTTCTTGTTGAGGCCGATATAGCAGGGCGAATCCTTGATCAGGAATTTCGGCTCCGGCCGCTTGGGCGGGTTCTTTGCAAGAATGGCGGCGGCGACCACGTTGCCGGTCGCGACTGCCTCGACCTGACCGGAGAGGAAGGCCGAGATCGTGCCGTTATTGTCCTCGTAGCGCTTGATGGTGAGACCTTCGGGGGCAATCTTCGTCAGTTCGAGGTCTTCGATGGAGCCCTGCGTCACGCCGATCGTCTTGCCGGCGAGGTCGGCTGCGGAGGCGATCTCGATATCGGCAGGAGCAAAGACGCCGTTGTAGAACGGGGCATAGGCGCTCGTGAAATCGATGACCTGCTCGCGCTCGGGATTCTTGCCGAGGCTGGAGATCACCAGGTCGACCTTGTTGGTCTGCAGGAACGGCACGCGATTGGCGCTCGTGACCGGCACGAGTTCGACCTTGACGCCCAGCTTCTGGGCGATCAGAGCCGCCATGTCGACGTCATAGCCCTGCGGTGTCATGTCGGAGCCGACGCTGCCGAAGGGCGGGAAGTCCTGCGGGACGGCGACCCGGAGCGTGCCGCTGGACTTGATGCTCTCCAGCGCATTGGCCATCGCCGGGAGCGTGGCACCCATTGAGGCAACGACGAAGGCCCCGGCGGCGAGGCTGCGGATGATGAAGTTTCTGCGTAGCATTTGGTACCCCCTGTTATGATGGGGGGAAGGAGCAAGTGGCGTGCCACTTCCGGCCGCTCTCCCAAAATGCCCGGCAGCCGGGAACAGGAACGGGCGCCCCCGGTGTTGCCTTGGGGCGCCCGCTCACAAAATAAGCAGTGATCGCAAGGATCAGGGCTCTTCGTAGGCTGTGAACGAAGGATCGGCGAGATCCGTGAAGCGGGTGTATTCCGACTGGAAGGCGAGCTTGACGGTACCGGTCGGTCCGTGACGCTGCTTGGCGATGATCACGTCGGCCGTGCCCTTCACCTTCTCCATGTGCGCTTCCCATTCCGGATATTTCGGATCGTGGAGATCGCGCGGTTCCATGTTTTTCACGTAGTATTCCTCGCGGAACACGAAGAGCACGACGTCGGCGTCCTGCTCGATCGAGCCGGATTCACGAAGGTCGGAAAGCTGCGGCCGCTTGTCCTCGCGGCTTTCGACGCCACGGGAGAGCTGCGACAGTGCGATGATCGGCACGTTCAGTTCCTTGCCCAGCGCCTTCAGGCCGGTGGTGATCTGGGTGATTTCCTGCACGCGGTTCTCGCCCGATTTGCCCGAGCCGGTCATCAGCTGGATATAGTCGACCACGAGGCAATCGAGGCCGCGCTGGCGCTTGAGGCGTCGGGCGCGGGCGGAAAGCTGGGCAATCGAGATACCACCCGTCTGGTCGATGAAAAGCGGCACTTTCTGCATCATCTGGCTGCAGGCCACCAGCTTCTCGAAGTCGGCCTCGGTAATGTCGCCGCGGCGGATTTTCGAGGACGAGACTTCGGTCTGCTCGGAGATGATACGGGTTGCCAGCTG
>JAEZHO010000049.1 GCA_023416545.1 Pseudomonadota bacterium | reverse complement strand
CGCCGTCCTCTCCAACGTCCCGGGCAACATTGCCGGCGGCTACCTTCTGCGTCGCGGCGCCAAGCGCTGGGCGCTGATCGCCGCGGCTTTCGTCCTCCTGTCGCTGAGCGCCTTCGTCGTCTTCGCGTCCGGCCTGCCGCTCGCGGTCCGATACACCGCCGCGCTCGTCTATGCCGCCGCCGGCGGTCTGCTGCCGGCAGCGATCATGAGCGCCCTTCCTGCCTATGCCGCCCGTCCCGACCTCGTCAGCACGATTAGCGGCTTCGTCATGCAGGGCACCAACCTCGGGCAGTTTCTGGGCCCCCTCCTCCTCGCCGCTGCCGTATCGGCAAACGGCTGGCCGGCCGCCCCCTATTACGTCGCCGCAACCGCCCTCCTCGGCATCGCCCTCGCCCTCCTCTTCCGCAGGAAGGAGGCTTGAGGTTCCCAGATACTCCGCTGGTCGAAAGCACTTGCCGGCTCATCCAGGTTGCGAAACCTGGGTGAGCCGGCCCTGTGGCTTCACCGGACCCCGAACAGATAAAGAGATCCGAGACTGATCATCGGGAAGTAGGTGATCAATGCAAGGCAGGCCACGATCACGCCGACCATCGGCACCAGATAGGGGATCATCCGGTGCAGCGACACCTTCCCGACGGCGGCCGCTGCGAAAAGATTGACGCCGAACGGCGGCGTGATCATCCCCAGTGCCAGGTTCACGATCATGATCAGCCCGAAGTGCACGGGATCGATACCGAACTGGACGGCAACGGGTGCCAGGATGGGAGCGATCACGACAATGGAGGCCGATGTTTCCACGAACATCCCGATGAGGAACAGCAGGACGTTCACGGCAATCAAGAACATAAGCGCGCTATCGAAGTTCTCGACAATCCACTGACTGATTGCAGCAGGGATACCTGCCCGGGTGAGAATGAACGAGAACAGGCCCGCCATCGAAATGATGAACATGATGATCGCCGAGGATATCGCCGACCGCTTCAGCACATCGACCATCTCGATGAAGCTCAGTTCGCGGTAGATGACCATGCTGACGGCGAGAGCGTAGAAGACCGCAATGATGGAGGCTTCGGTCGGCGTGAAAACGCCGCCGTAGATGCCACCCAGGATGATGACCGGCATCAGCAGTGCGAAGACCGCGCGGCGCAAGCTCATCGTGAACGGCATGACGGGCTTCTTCGCGAGATCTCCCGGCTTATGGAAATAGCGCGACCAGACGAGAACGAACACCATAAGTGCTGCCGCGATAAGAAATCCCGGGCCCAGGCCGGCGATGAACATGTCGCCGACCGGTGCGCTTGCCGCAACCCCGTAAAGGATCATGGGAATGGAAGGCGGGATGATGACCCCCAGTTCGGCGGCAGTCGCCTGCAACGAAGAGGCGAACCCCACGGGATAGCGTTGCGCCACCATGGCCGGGATCAGGATCGCGCCGATGGCGTAGGTCGTCGCCACGCTTGAACCCGACACTGCGGCGAAGATCATGCAGACGACGATGCAGGTGGCAGGAAGTCCGCCGCGCGTATCGCCGATGACGCTTTCCACCAGATCGACCAGGCGGCGCGATATGCCGCCCGCCGCCATAAGGTTGCCGGCGAGGATAAAGAACGGCACCGCCGCGAGCGGGAACTTGTCTAGGGCAATGTAAGCTTGCTGGGGCAGAACGATCAGGGGCAGATTTGAGAAGAGGGTCACGCCAACCAATCCGGCAAGCCCTATCGCAACGGCCACCGGAACCGAAAGCGCCATAAGGCAGACCAGCAGCAGGATCATAGTGAGCAACATGGGATGCCTCAGGTATTCTGGGTCTGATGATCGATCTCAACACGCGGGTCGAGCACATGAGCGATCGCCGCCACGATGGAGACCGCTGCTCCAAACGGCAGGGCCGCGTAAGCCCAGCTGGCGGACACGCCCAGACCGGCAATTGTCTGGAACTTGACCCGCATTGCCATCGCGATGCCAAACCAGGTCAGGCAGCCGAGGAGGACGAGAACGCAGAACAGGATGCCGAAACGCATGACCTGCCGCGCCCTCCCCTTGCTCATGCTCAGCGCCCAATCGACCGAAATAAGCGTCCCGGATCGAATGGCAGCCGCGAGTCCCAGATAGGTCATCCAGATCAACGTCATCTGGACAAGCGGCTCCGACCACTCCGCTGATCGGTGCAGCACGAAACGCGCTACAATCTGGTAAAGCCCGATCAGCGATGCCAACGCCAGATCAGCGGTCGCCAATGCGACCGCTGATCTGGTGAGCAAGCTCTCGGCGCCCAGAAACCACCTGATCCAAGCTCGCTCCTGGTGCATCACTTGGTCTCTTTGATCGCGTCGAGGCGCTCTTTGCCAAACCGCTCTGCAAAGGTGGCGTTGAGGCTTTCGATCTTGGCGCTGAAGGATGCCTTGTCCACGTTGGTGATGATCTCCACCCCCTGGCCTCGCAGCGTATCGAGCCCCGTCTTGAGGACGGCTTCCACTTCCTGGCGATTGCGCTTCATCGCGTTCTTCGCGGCTTCGGAGAACATCTGCTTGTCTTCATCCGGCAGCGCCTCGTAGGCCGCAGGAGAGATGAGCAGGACGAGCGGCGTGAACGCATGGTCCGTCATGCTCAGATACTTCTGGACCTCTCCGAAGCGGTTGTTGATGATGGCGCCAACCGGGTTTTCCTGCCCGTCGACCACGCCCTGCTGAAGTGCGGTGTACACTTCCGGGATTGCCATAGGCGTCGGCAGGACGCCGAGTTCCTTCCAGACAGCGATATGAAGTTCGTTCTGCTGGGTCCGGATCTTCAGCCCTTCAGCATCCGCGGCTGTTTTCTCGGGCTTGGCGTTGTTGGTGAGCTGCCGGAAGCCCATTCCTCCAAACGCCAGACCAACCAGGCCTTTGTCGGGAAGGCCTGCAAGCATCTCCTCGCCGATCGGTCCGCTCAGCACGGCCTCCGCATGGTCAAAGTCGCGAAACAGGAAGGGGATGTCGAACAGTGCGAACTCGGGCGCGAAATTGACGACCACCGAAGTGCTTGAGACAGTCATGTCGACGGTGCCTATCTGCACGCTTTCGATGACCTCGCGGTCACCGCCGAGTGCTCCGCCTCCTTGCAGGTCGATCGCGATGCGCCCCTCGCTCTTCGTCGCGATCTCTTCGGCGAACTGCCTTAAGGCTATCGCCTCGGGCGCCTGCGCCGCCCCGATGAACCCGAGCGAAAGCGTCAGATCCGCCGCTGCGGCCGTTCCCGTCCATGTCGCAAGCGTAAGGCAAGCTGCCACCAATGATCTCTTCATAGTTCCCTCCTCCATTGTCTCTGTTTGCTGCACGTCATGCATTGAGTTCCCAGCGTTCGACGATGTTCTCGCCGAGCGTCTCGATATCGATCTCTATTCCGAGTCCCGGCCCATCGGGCACGGCGATGTTGCCCTTGGCGTCGGGCCTCGGGTCGAAAATCCTGTCCCGCAGTGGGTTATGGCTCTGGTCATACTCGAAGATCGGTAGACGCAGGTTCCTGCCGTGACCAGGCAGAACCGCAGCGTATTGCAGCGAGGCCAGGAAGTTGATGCCGGTGCCCCACACATGCGGCGCAACCCCCGTATTGAAGGCCTCGGCCAGACCAGCGATCTTCATCGCTTCGGTGATTCCTCCGCAGATCGCCAGATCAGGCTGCAGCACGGCAAGAGAGCCATCGACCATGATGTCTCTGAAGGCTTGCACGCCGCAGAAGGATTCGCCGCCCGACAGCGGGACGGAGATCTTCTCCGATATCCG
>JAEZHO010000227.1 GCA_023416545.1 Pseudomonadota bacterium | reverse complement strand
CCGTCCTGCGCCTCGACGAAGCGCTGCAGGTCGTAAGGGTCGCTCATCGGTTTCTCCGCCGCGTCGTGACTGCCGCAAGTGTGCCGCAAATATGAAATTGTCGCGACAGCTCTTTTCCATGCTGCATTGCACCCTAACCTTGACCGGATGGAAGCACGTCTCGAACAGTATATCCACGTCCTCGTCCGCTGGCTGCCGGATCCCGTCGTCAGCATCCTGATCCTGATCGCCGGGTTCGGGGTCGGATGGCTCCTGCACAGGATCGCCTTCCGGATACTCACCCGGCTTGCGGAAAAGCGGGACCTCTTCTGGCGCTCGCTGGTGCAGCGCACCCGGCTTCCGCTCCGGTTCGCGATCCTCACCTGGACGCTCTCGCTCGGCGTCGTCGTCGCGCCGCTCAGCAGCGGTGGCGAAACGGTCCTGCGCCATATCCTCCTCCTCTGCTTCATCGTCGTGCTCGGCTGGATGGCGCGGACGGCGCTGCATATCTGGACGACCGTCTATCTCCGCCGCTTCAAGCTCGATGCGGAGGACAACCTGCTTGCCCGCAAGCACGTCACCCAGTCGCGCATCATGGAGCGGGTGGCGGCGACGGGCATCATCGCTCTGACGCTTTCGGCGGCACTGATGACCTTCCCGGCGGTGCGCCAGTACGGCGTCTCGCTGCTCGCCTCCGCGGGTGTCGCCGGTATCGTCCTCGGCCTCGCCCTGCAGCCGGTCCTGAAGAACCTCTTCGCCGGCATCCAGCTCGCCATCACCCAGCCGATCCGCATCGACGACGCGCTCCTGGTGGAAGGAGAGTGGGGCAAGGTCGAGGAGATCACTTCCACCTATGTCGTCGTCCGGCTCTGGGACTGGCGCCGGCTGATCCTGCCGCTCGGCTATTTCATCGAGACGCCGTTCCAGAACTGGACCCGTGAGGGGGCAGCGCTGATCGGCACGGTGATGATCTATCTCGACTACAGCGTGCCGGTGGACGAGATCCGGCGCAAGGTCGAGGAGATCGCAAGGGCGTCGAAGTTGTGGGACGGGCAGGTGGTGAACATCGCCGTCACCGACTTCCGGGAGAACGTGATGGAGGTCCGCATCCTCGTCTCGGCGGCGGATGCCGGCAAGGCCTTCGACCTGCGCTGCGAGGTGCGCGAGAAGCTGATCGACTTCATCCAGCACACCTATCCCTCCGGCCTGCCGAAGGTCCGCGCGGAAGGAGCCTCCGGTGCCGGCGCGGCGGCAGCCGTGGCGGAGGCGGGGCAGGCGCGTTCGCTGCAATCCTGATGCGGGAAGGGCGACCTTGCGTGAAAGGCCATTCCTTTCTATATCCGGGCGATCCCGGGCCGCGGCGGACGAACCCTCCGTGCCTGCTGACCCGCCTGCTGACTTGCCTGCGGCATGGCCGCGGGCGAGCGACCGAGTGAGAGAGTTCCGTGAATACGCTGGATTTCAACAAGAGGCCGGAAGATACGCGCGTCGTGGTCGCCATGTCGGGCGGCGTCGATTCCTCGGTCGTCGCCGGTCTCCTGAAGCGGCAGGGCTATGACGTGCTCGGCATCACGCTGCAGCTCTACGACCACGGGGCTGCCGTTCACCGCGCCGGCTCCTGCTGCGCCGGGCAGGACATCGACGATGCGCGCCGCGTCTCCGAAACGCTCGGCATTCCCCATTACGTGCTCGACTATGAAAAGCGTTTCCGCGACGCGGTGATCAATCCGTTCGCCGAGGCCTATGCCATGGGCGAGACGCCGATCCCCTGCGTCGCCTGCAACCAGACGGTCAAGTTCGCGGACCTCCTGGCGACGGCGAAGGAACTCGGCGCCGATGCGCTGGCGACCGGCCACTACATCCGGTCGGAACCGAACCCCTCGGCAGGCAATCCCGGGCGCCGCGCCCTCTACCGGCCGATCGACGCCGATCGCGACCAGAGCTGGTTCCTGTTCGCCACCACCCAGGAGCAGATCGACTACCTGCGCTTCCCGCTCGGCGGCATGTCGAAGGCGCAGGTGAGGGCGCTCGCGGAGGAGATGGGCCTCGTCGTCGCCCAGAAGGCCGACAGCCAGGACATCTGCTTCGTCCCGCAGGGGCGCTACACCGACATCATCAACAAGGTGAAGCCGAATGCCGCGCTGGGCGGCGACATCGTCCACATGGACGGGCGCGTGCTCGGCCAGCACGACGGCATCGTGCACTACACGATCGGCCAGCGCCGCGGCATCGGGGTTGCGACGGGCGAGCCGCTCTACGTGGTCTATCTCGATGCCCGCGGCCGCCGCGTCATCGTCGGGCCGAAGGAAGCGCTCGACACGCGCCGGGTCTACCTTCGCGACGTGAACTGGCTGGGCGACGGCACGCTCTCGGAAGATGCGCGCGACGGGTTTTCCTGCTTCGCGAAGGTCCGCTCCAGCCGGCCGCCGACGCCGGTCGTGCTCCACTGCGACGAAAGCGGCATCTACGTCGACCTCGTCGAGGGCGAGGCGGGGGTGGCGCCGGGGCAGGCCTGCGTGCTCTATTCCGGCCAGGGCGCCGATGCCCGCGTCTGGGGCGGCGGCTTCATCGAGCGCTCGGAACGCGCGCCGGAGGCAGAAGCCTCCATCAAGGCGCTGCTTGCGGCGCCGGTTGCAGCCTGAGGCCCGGATCGCCGGGCCTTCGAAAAAACGCCTAAGACCGTGCTTGACACTTCCATCGCACCGGTCTTATAAGCCGCACATCCGAACGGAGCCGCCTTTCAGTACGCTGAAAATCAAAGGCCGGTGACCCGTGTGGCGGGGTAGCTCAGGTGGTTAGAGCAGCGGAATCATAATCCGCGTGTCGGGGGTTCAAGTCCCTCTCCCGCTACCATTTTTTCCCAGTTGATGACGTTCTTCGCAGGACCCGTTGACCCGCGTTTCCCGTGTCCGCCCAGGGCCGGGCAACAGGCTGTACCGGCGTGACGGGTGCGCGAAGCCGGGTGCGCCGCCGTGCAGGTGGCGGAGGGGCTTTCATCCTTCGGCTCGTCACCGCGGATCACTCATTCCTAGAGCGAATGGTCGGCCTCCTGCCGGAGCCTCAGCGCTGCCGAAAGGAGCGATCTCGTCCTGAAGGCGGCCATCGGCAGCGGCTTGGAGCCGTCGCGCGCGGATTGAATTTTCCGTTCCATGTAATCGAGCGCCTCGAGGATTTCCTCGCTGCACACCGTATCGTCGTTTGCGAGCCTGCTTGCCATCACTGCTATCGGGCTATGCATGATGATCCCACTGATGGATACGCATCCGGGGCTACTTCCCGTATGCGAAATGTATCCTGTACTCATGTTGCGACGCATTCAAGTCGCCGCAAGGCATTTTGTTTGCGGTACAAATCGCTGCAGTTTGAAACATTCGGGACGGGAGCGACGCACCGCAGGCGGCCTTCCACCGCGGTTGCGGGGAGGGGGCCGGCTGGCCTCCCAGAAGCCTCCCCGGGGGCCTCCCGGGCGGCCCGGGAACCCTGCCCGTCCCTGGCGAGTTCTCGCGGTTTCCAGGAAGGGATTGTGAGAAGACAGTGTCGGGAGAATGCATGGCAGGCATGGATGCCGATGGGCAAGGCATGTCGGGATCGCCGTTCGACTGCGTGGTGGTCGGGGGCGGCCCGGGCGGCATGACGGCGGCGATATACCTCGCCCGCATGAACCGCAGGACGCTGGTCATCGACGGCGGAGCGAGCCGCGCCTCGCTCATCCCCCGCTCCTACAACCATCCGGGTTTTCCGGGCGGGATCAGGGGCGAGGATCTCCTTGGGCGGATGCGGGCGCAGCTGGCGCTGTTGCGGGTCCCTGTGGTCGGGGCCAGGGTTTCCAGAATGGAAAAGACGAGGGATGGTTTCTTCAGGATCGGGGTCGATGCCGATCCGGGGCTGATGGCGCAGACGATCGTGCTTGCGACGGGGCTCACGGACAATCTGCCGCCTTTCGCCGATGCCCGCCGGATGGTGGCGGAGGGTTACCTGCGGATCTGCCCCATCTGCGACGGGTTCGAAATCGCCGGGCGGCCGGTCTGCGTGATCGGCAACGGCATGCGGGCGGTGGCCGAAGCCCGCTTCCTCAAGACATTCACCGATCGGATCGCCATCGCCACACTCGGGGAGCGACCGGAATGGCATGCCGACGGGCAGGCATCGCCCGCCGAGGAGGGGATCGAGGTGATCACAAGGCCCCTGGCATCCCTCGAGAAGGCGGGAGACAGCGAGACGACGCTGGTGTTCGGCGACGGCACGCGGCTTGAACGGGTCATTCTCTATTCCGCCCTGGGGGTTCGGCCGCGCTCGCGTCTTGCCGCCGATCTCGGAACGACGCTCGAGGAAGACGGGCGGATCGGGACCGGCTCCCACCAGGAGACCGCCGTCGAGGGATGCTTTGCCGTGGGGGACGTGGTAACCGGGCTCAACCAGCTGGGCGTCGCGATGGCGCAGGGCGAGATCGCGGCGGTTGCCATCCACAATCGTCTGCGGGGTGTGCGGGGCCGGGGAACCGCGCGAAGCCGATGAGGGTTATCATCAGGCACACAGCAAGGAGTGTTGGCGATGAGGCATTTCCTGACGATCGCGACGCTTGCCCTCATGGTTTCCGGTTGTACCACAGGTTCGTTGGGTGACGGGCCGGGGCTGGAGCCCATTCCCGGCAGCATCACCTATGGCGGCCAGCCGCGCACGAGGCTGACCAAGGCCCCCATCGGCAGCCCGGTCAGCCACCAGTTCACCAATGCGCTCGGCCAGCGCGTGGTGGAGCGCTACGTGATCCAGCCGGACCGCAGTCTCAAGCTCGTCTGGCGGCGCATCTACCGCGACGGGCTGTTCGACGATTTCTAGCGCCCCCGCGCAGCCTCTTTTCCGCCCGGCCCCGCGCGGGTCACATTGACGCGCGTCGAACGAAGCTCTTGCCGTCCGGCGGGCTTCGGCGTTTAAGGGGGCGATTGCGGGAAAGGAAGCAGAATGTCATCTGATGCCCAGTGGCCACCATTGTCCCCCTATGCCACCGGTCTTCGGGGGCGCTGCCCCCGTTGCGGGCAGGGCCACATGTTCAGCGGCTTCCTGACGCTCAGGCCCCGATGCGAGGTCTGCGGGCTCGATTATTCCTTTGCCGACCCCGCCGACGGCCCGGCCTTCTTCGTCATCTGCTTCGCCTGCGTGCCGAGCGTGGCGCTCGCCGTATGGATCGAGGTCGTCTTCCAGCCGCCCTTCTGGGTGCACCTGCTGACCTCGCTTCCCTTCATCCTGCTGACCTGCATTCCACCGCTCCGGCCACTCAAGGGATGGCTCGTCGCCAGCCAGTATTTCTACAAGGCGGAGCAGGGACGGATCGACCGCGATCCGCGCTGACGGGGCGATCTTGCGCGCGTCGGTGACGCCCTGAGCCGAACGGATCAAGGAACCTTTCCGGCCCGAAACAATTCGTCAGGTAATCATACGGAGCCTGACGATGCTGAATGTCGATAACAAGAACGATGACGAAACCCACCGCCGTGCCCTCGCGGTCGAGGGGGCGGTGCTCCTTCTCATCGACGGGCTGGCGGCGCGCGGAACGATCTCTGCCGACGAGGCGGAGGACATGCTGCGGATATTGTCCAAGAGCTCGGACTTCTCGGCGGCACGTGCGTCCAGTTCGCTGCGCATCATCGAGCAACTGCGGCGGCTTCGCGGCGGCGACGGACAGGCGACACCCGGCGCCTGAGGCGATCGCCGTCCGTTGATATCGACGCCCGGTGCGATGGCATGCGGACCATGCCGGGGACACCAATCGGACGGGAACCTAGCCTCTCCGTGACCGTTCGATCACCGAACCCCCAAAGTTCCCCCAGGCTTCCCAAAGCTCCCCAGGCAGAGAGGACATCATGAACGACTATCCCAGGCCTCCCTTTCCCAACCAGCAGCAGCCAATGCCCGGCTATACCAGGAAGATGGAGCCGGTTCCCGATCACGGTGAGCATTCCTATAATGGGTCGGGGCGTCTGGCGGGCATGAAGGCGGTCATCACCGGCGCCGACAGCGGCATCGGACGCGCGGTCGCCATCGCCTATGCGCGCGAGGGCGCGGATGTGCTGATCTCCTACCTGGACGAGGAGGAGGACGCGCAGGAGACACGGAGATGGGTCGACAAGGCGGGCCGCAAGTCCGTTCTCGTTCCCGGCGACATCCAGTCGGCCGAGCACTGCAAGAGAATCGTCGACAAGGCGGTGAGCGAGTTCGGGGGGATCGACATCCTCGTGAACAATGCCGCGCACCAGGCGACCTTTGCCGATATCGGCGACATCAGCGACGAGGAGTGGGAGCTGACCTTCCGCGTCAATATCCACGCCATGTTCTATCTCACCAAGGCAGCCGTGCCGCACATGAAGCCCGGCAGCTCGATCATCAATACCGCGTCGATCAATTCCGACAGTCCCAATCCCAGCCTGCTCGCCTATGCGACGACGAAGGGCGCTATCCAGAACTTCACTGCGGGCCTCGCGCAGATGCTTGCCGAAAAGGAGATCCGCGCCAATGCGGTCGCCCCCGGGCCGATCTGGACACCGCTCATTCCCTCGACGATGACGGAAGACAAGGTGAAGAACTTCGGCACGCAGGTGCCGATGCAGCGTCCCGGCCAGCCGGCGGAACTGGCGACGGCCTATGTCATGCTCGCGGACCCGATGTCGAGCTACGTCTCCGGCGCGACGATCGCGGTGACCGGCGGCAAGCCGATGATCTGAGGCTGCGGCCCGGCGCCTGCGGGAGGCCGGGCCTTGCTTTCCTGACCTGCGCTCACGTGCGGCGGCCGACCTCGCGCGCAAGATCCTCGAAGTCGAAGCTTTCGCCGCGTTCCGCCGCCTCGTTGGCGAGGAGAAGGATGCGGATCGGAAAGGCGACCGCCTTCTGGTGGGATAGCGAGACAGTCAGCGGCTTGCCGTCCTCGAGCACGGTCTGCTCGGCTGCCTGGAGGGCCTCCTGGACTTGGGCATGGGTGACGACGCCCTTCTTGACCAGCAGGTTGTTGATCGCCGCGAAGGCGAGATAGAGGCCTTCCAGCTGGGGATTGGCGGTATTCATGTTTCCGTCCTTTCTGTCGATGCCGGAACCATGGCAGCGGC
>JAEZHO010000220.1 GCA_023416545.1 Pseudomonadota bacterium | reverse complement strand
CTTCCCGGTCGGCGAACTGCCCGAGCGGATGGACATGCTTCACAAGGTTCTGGGGGTGTGACCATGACGATGATCTTCGGTATCCCGATCCAGGCATTTCTGGGCCAGTTGCTCATCGGGCTGATCAGCGGCTCCTTCTATGCGCTGCTCAGTCTCGGGCTGGCGGTCATCTTCGGCCTCCTGCGCGTCATCAACTTCGCCCATGGCGCGCAGTACATGCTGGGCGCCTTCACGGCGCTGCTGCTCCTCCAGTATTTCGGCATCAACTACTGGCTGGCCCTTGTCGTCGCGCCGCTCATCGTCGGGCTTCTTGGCGCGCTCATCGAGCGGACCATGCTCAGCCGTCTCTACAAGCTCGACCCACTCTACGGCCTGCTCTTCACCTTCGGGCTGGCGCTCGCGATCGAGGGGACGTTCCGCTACCTCTACGGGGCCGCCGGACAACCTTATTCCGTCCCGGTCGCGCTCGCGGGCGGCGTCAATCTCGGCTTCATGTTCCTGCCAGTCTACCGCGGCTGGGTCGTGGTCATCTCGCTGGTCGCCTGCATCGGCACTTGGCTGCTGATCGAGAAGACCAAGCTCGGCTCCTACCTGCGGGCCGCCACGGAAAATCCCGTTCTCGTGCAGGCCTTCGGCGTCAACGTGCCGATGCTCCTGACGCTCACTTACGGACTTGGCGCGGCGCTCGCAGCCTTCGCGGGCGTGCTTGCCGCTCCCATCTACCAGGTCTCGCCGCTGATGGGCACCAACCTCATCATCGTCGTCTTCGCGGTGGTCGTCGTCGGCGGCATGGGGTCGATCATGGGCGCCATCATCACCGGCTATATGCTCGGCATCGCTGAGGGACTGACCAAGGTCTTCTATCCGGAGGCCTCCAACATCGTCATCTTCGTCATCATGGCGATCGTGCTGCTCATCAGGCCGGCGGGCCTCTTCGGACGGGATGCGTGACATGAGCCATACCACCCAGGCGGCAAGCGGGATCAGGAACGGAAGGGCTCCGAGGGCATCTATCACCTATGCCGCGTTCCTGCTGGCGGGACTGGCCTTCCTGCTGGTCGCGCCGATGTTCCTCTATCCGATCTTCCTGATGAAGCTCCTCTGCTTCGCGCTCTTCGCCTGCGCCTTCAACCTGCTCCTCGGCTATACGGGGCTGCTCTCATTCGGCCATGCCGCCTTCTTCGGCGGCGCGGCCTATTTCACGGCCCACGCGGTGAAGGAATGGGGCTGGACGCCGGAACTCGGCATCCTGCTCGGCGTCGCGGGCGCGGCCGGGCTCGGGCTCGTGATGGGCTTCGTCGCCATCCGCCGCCAGGGCATATACTTCGCGATGATCACGCTCGCGCTGTCGCAGATGTTCTACTTCTTCTGCCTGCAGGCGCAGTTCACCCGCGGCGAGGACGGGATCCAGCAGGTGCCGCGCGGACACCTCTTCGCTCTCATCGACCTCAATGTTGCGACCAACATGTACTATTTCGTGCTGGCGGTCTTCGTCATCGGCCTCGTGGTCATCTGGCGTTTCGTCAACTCGCCCTTCGGCATGATCCTCAAGTCCATCCGGGAAAACGAGGCGCGCGCCACGTCGCTCGGTTATTCTGTTGCGCATTACAAGCTCGGCGCCTTCGTCATGTCGGCGGCGCTCGCCGGACTCGCCGGCGCCGTGAAGTCGCTCGTCTTCCAGTTCGCGACGCTGACCGACGTGACCTGGCAGATGTCCGGCGAGGTGATCCTGATGACGCTGCTAGGCGGCATCGGCACCCTGATCGGGCCGATCTTCGGGGCAGGCCTGGTCGTGACGCTGCAGAACTACCTCGCGACATCGGAATTCCCGGTGACGATCATCACCGGCGTCGTCTTCATGGTCTGCGTGCTCGTCTTCCGCCGCGGCATCATCGGCGAGTTCTACGCGTCGCGCATCGGTCGCCGGCTCGGGTTCGAACACAGGCACTGAAGGGCTGGACGCGCGGGACGGGCATGCGGCCTCTGGAGACGTGACATGCAGCAATACGACTATATCGTCGTGGGCGCGGGGAGCGCTGGATGCGTGCTCGCCAACCGGTTGTCGGCCGACAGCCGCAACCGGGTCCTGCTCCTGGAGGCGGGGGGCAGCGACAATTATCACTGGGTCCACATCCCGGTCGGCTATCTCTACTGCATCAACAATCCGCGCACCGACTGGTGCTTCACCACGGAGAAGGAGGAGGGCCTGAACGGCCGCTCTCTCTCCTATCCGCGCGGCAAGCTGCTGGGCGGCTGCTCGTCCATCAACGGCATGATTTACATGCGCGGCCAGGCGCGGGACTATGATCTCTGGCGCCAGCTCGGCTGCGAGGGCTGGGGCTGGGACGACGTGCTTCCCTATTTCAAGCGGTCTGAGGATCATTACCGCGGGGCGGACGACCTGCATGGCGCCGGCGGCGAATGGCGGGTGGAAAAATCGCGCGTGCGCTGGGCCGTGCTCGACGCCTTCCAGAGGGCAGCCGAGGAGGCGGGCATCCCGATCACCGACGACTTCAACCGCGGCTCCAACGAGGGGTCAGGATATTTCGACGTGAACCAGCGTTCCGGCATCAGGTGGAACACGGCCAAGGCCTTCCTCCGCCCGGCCAGGGGAAGGCGCAACCTGACGATCCTGACCAAGGCCCATGCGCGGCGCCTGATCGTCGAGGCCGGCGAGGTGAAGGGCGTCGAGTTCCAGCACGACGGCATTGCGAAGCGGGCTTTCGTCTTGGGCGAGACGATCCTGAGTGCCGGTTCCATCGGATCCCCGCAGATCCTCGAACTGTCCGGGATCGGCCGGGGCGAGGTGCTGCAGGAGGCGGGAATAGAGGTGGTCAGGGAGGTAAAGGGGGTCGGAGAAAACCTGCAGGACCACCTGCAACTGCGCATGGTCTACAAGGTAACGGGCGTTCCGACGCTCAACGAGAAGGCATCGCGCCTTATCGGCAAGGCTGCGATCGGGCTCGAATATGCGTTGCGCCGCTCGGGACCGATGTCGATGGCGCCGAGCCAGCTCGGCATCTTCACGCGGTCGGGACCGGACAAGGACATGCCCGACCTGCAATACCACATCCAGCCGGTTTCGCTGGACAAGTTCGGCGACCCCGTCCACGGCTTCCCGGCCATGACGGCTAGCGTGTGCAACCTGAGGCCGGAAAGCCGGGGGTCGGTGCATGTGAAGAGCGGCGACTTTGCCGCGCCGCCGGCGATCCGGCCGAACTACCTTTCGGCACCCGCCGACCGGGAGGTCGCGGTAAAGGCGATCCGCCTCACGCGCGAGATCGTCCGCAAGCCATCGTTTGCCCGCTACCATCCGGAGGAATACAGGCCCGGACCGGGCTACGAGAGCGACGACGATCTCGAAAGGGCGGCCGGCGAAATCGGCACCACGATCTTCCATCCGGTCGGGACGGTGCGCATGGGCGCCGATCCCGACAGCGTCGTCGATCCCCGGCTGCGCCTGCGGGCGCTCGGGCGGCTGCGTGTGGCGGACGCGTCGATCATGCCGAATATCGTTTCCGGCAACACCAATTCCCCGACTATCATGATCGCGGAGAAGGCAGCCGAGATGATTCTGGCCGACAATCGATGACCGGAGGACGGCGTGCAGGGCAAGGACAGGGCGATGAGCGACGAAGTCATTCTTGACCGGGCAGGGTCGGCGGCCGTGATCCGGCTCAACCGGCCGAAGGCGCTGAACAGCATCAACCTGCCGATGGTGCGCACGATCCGCCACGCTCTCGAACAGTATCGGGACGATCCGTCGATCGGGGCCGTCATCCTCAGAGGCGAGGGCGAGAGAGGCCTTTGTGCCGGCGGCGATATCCGCGTGCTCTACGACCTGGGCAAGGCCGGCGATCCGGAGGTCACCCGCTTCTGGCGCGAGGAATTTCCGCTCAACTATACCATCGCGCACTACCCCAAGCCCTATGTCGCGCTGATGGACGGGATCACCATGGGCGGCGGCGTCGGGCTGTCGGCGCACGGCCGCCACCGCGTGGTCACCGAGCGGACCCGGCTTGCCATGCCCGAGACCGGGATCGGGTATTTTCCGGACGTGGGGGCGACCTGGCTCCTGCCGAAGGCGCCCGGCGAGGTCGGAACATGGATGGCGCTGACGGGCCAGGAGGTCGATGGCGCCGGAGCGATCTATGCGGGCCTTGCCGATGCACTCATGCCGGCCGAACGACTGGATGCGCTCGTCGATGCGATCGGCGCGCTGGGCGGGGCGGGCGGGAATGGCGAGGTCGACGATACGATCGCGAGCTTCGCGGTTCCCCCCGCAGAGAGCGTGCTCGAGAAGAACCGGCAGCTTATCGACCGCTGCTTCGGCTTCGACCGCGTCGAGGACGTCCTTGCCGCGCTTGCGGCGGAGGAGGGAGACTTCGCCGCCACCACCCGCGAGGCCATGCTCAAGCGCTCGCCAACCAGTCTGAAGCTCAGCTTGCGCCTGCTGCGCGCCGGGCGCCAGAGTTCGGGTCTGGTGGAATGCCTTGAGCGGGAATTCGGGGCAGGCGTGGAAATCCTGCGCCATCACGACTTCTACGAAGGGGTGCGGGCGGCGATCATCGACAAGGACCGCAATCCCCGTTGGTTGCCGGCAGGCCTTAGCGACGTGACGGCGGAGAGCATCGAGCGCTATCTGCTGGGCAAGCACGGAGGCCTGTTCCCCGACCACCGTCTCTGAGGGAGTGCTCAGGCGGGCGGTTTTCGCCTGCGTAGCAGATCCCTATCGCCGAAGACGCTCCGAACGGAACATAATTTCCACCCTTTGCGTGCTGGAGGGCGCCGGTTTCTCGCGGACATGCCGGGCGATCACTATCTTCCGGACATCAACGAATTCCGGAGACCTTCATGAACCGCCTCCTCGTCCTCAGCGCCGCTCTCGCCGCACTCTTTGCAGCGC
>JAEZHO010000206.1 GCA_023416545.1 Pseudomonadota bacterium | reverse complement strand
GCACCCTGCCCTTCAGGGATTCGATGTAGCTGTCGAGGCCCTGCTTGGGGTCCACCGGCCTGCTGATCAGCGACTTGATGACCGACAGGATGTTCTTGACGCGATGGTTGAGCTCCTCGTTCAGCATCCGCTGCCGGACGTCCGCCTTGCCCCGCTCGTCGGCGATCAGTTCGTTGTGGTGAAGGACGATTTCCACCAGCACGCCGCGGATGACCTCGGCCACCTCACGATCCGTCTCCGACCAGGCCTGGGCGCGGTTGCGAACCGCCTCCTTCCAGATAGCGAAGCTCTTGCGCGGCGTCAGCCTGTCGCCGAGGGGGCCGGTCTCATAGGATTTTTCGGGGTTCCCGGCCCAGTTCAGCGTCTGGACCAGTTCCCGGCGGAAGAAATAGAGGTAGTCGCGCGACCGCTGCGACAGCGGGATGGCAAGGACGCCGCAGATCTCCGTGGGAGAGATTCCCGATCCGGGAAGATCGGCCGACAGTTCGTCCGTCAACCAGATACGGCCGGCGGAGGTTCCCGAAAGGAGTTCGACGAGCTTGGCGGCCTCTTCCGCGGTCGGCGCGGCTCCCGTGCTCGTCCAGACCCCGCCCAGCCAGAGACCCACTCCGTCCGACGGCAGCATGCCGCCGAATTCCCCAAGCGAGGTCCGGAGAAGATCGCGAATGTCGTCATGGTGGGAGGCGACCTGCAGAAAGTGATCCAGCGCTGCCCGTACCTCGCGGTTCTTTTCCGCAACCTGCTTCTGCAGCAGGGCCGCCAGATGAAGCGAGAAGAACTCGCCGAATGTCTCGGCCGCAATGCGCTGCGGCATGGAGAGTGCCTTCGGCGAATAGTGATGGCAGGCGATCAGACCCCACAGCACGCCGTCCACGACGATCGAGATCGACATCGAGGCGGCTACGCCCATGTTGCGAAGATACTCGCAGTGGATCGAGGACACGCTTCGCAGATGGGCGAAGGACAGGTCCAGCGGATCGTCCCTTTCCTCCTGCGCCGGGAGGATCGCGATCCTCTCGTCCCTCGCATCCGAAATGACGCGGATCGTGTTCTTCAGGTAGAGGATGCGGGCCTGCTGGGGGATGTCGCTTGCCGGGAAATACTGTCCCTTGAAACTTTCCAGGTCACGCCGCTTGTGCTCGCTGATGACCTGCCCCGCGCCGTCCTCCTCGAAACGATAGATCATCACCCGATCATAACCCAGCAGGGCGTGGATCAGGCGGCTTGAGCGCTCGACCAGTTGCTCGACATTGCCGATGTTCCGTATCCGGCTGATGAGCATCCGCGCAACTTCGAGCGGCTGGTCATTGGGCGCCCTAACCGGTTCGAACTCCAGGATGGCGAATGAGTCATGGGCATGAACCGCGACATCGAACCTGTTGCCGTCCGGAAGTGATACCCCATGGCGAAGGGCGGGACGGGCCGGATCGCCGGCGGTCGCGATCGCGTTGCGGAGCGTGTGAGCCAGTTCGCGCCCGAAGATCTGTTCCAGACGCATGCCGGGCTCGATGTCGTGAAGGGAGAGCATCGAGGCCGCGTTCTCGGAATAGCGGCGAATCTCAGACCCTGCCTGGTCGCAGGCAATCAGGCAGCCATGGGGTTGGATCGAGCCGGGGATCTGGATCGGTTCGCGGTCGCAATTGGTGAGATCGACGGGTTGCTGCTCACGCATCTTCCAGCCTTTCGAAGGCTCCGCCCACCGCCGCGAACGCCGTCTCTGAGGCGGCCACGATTCGCTCGAGGTCCAGTTCGGGTGCCTCGTCCAGAAGCTTGACGAGTTGCCGCCAACGGGTCAGCGATTCCGACTGTACGGAAAGGTGCCGGGCCCCGAACTCGCCGCTCAGGCCCAGTTCCTGCGCGCGTCGGTAGAGAATGCGTGCCCCCAGCGCCGAACCTTCCACCACATAGAGCGTCCCCAGCAGCGTCTCCGGATCGTCGACCGGCAGCGTGGGAGCGTCTCCCGCGGGCGGCTCCAGTCCCATGTCCAGCAGATCCTGCCGAAGGAGTGGCAACAGCTGGGGCGCGTTGTCGAGCGGAGGCAGGCCCGCGGGCCAGGTCATTTCCGTCACCGTCCCTTCGTACATGGAGCGAAACGCGTAGGTCCCCCGCAGGTAACGATGATATGCCTCAAGCGTGGAGAAGGACCCGACAAGTGCTTCGACCCGTGCGTGGGACTGCGATGTGCGGTCCCGGACGAGGAGCCGACGTGAAGATAAATTCATCAGGACAGTTCTGTGAGTTGATTGTCCGTCATATTTAGCTCCTACCTCATCTGCGACAAGTGACGCGTTAGCAATTTTGTGATCGCGCTACGTGTAACCTGTGCAATAATTATTAGATATCGCGATGACGCAAGCGGACAGACTAGGAGCATTGGTGAGCAGACCCCCACATTTACCGGATGGACCTCGTTGGCTGGGGCCTGTGGCGCCCAGCCGCACGGCGCTTATTCCGCCGATTTCGGCCGCCCGCTGGCTCCTGATCCTGATCGTCATTGCCGGGATCTACTTCTTCCACGGCTTCGTCGTGCCGGTGCTTGCAGCACTCGTCATCGGCTTCGCAAGCTGGCCGCTCTACAGGAAACTG
>JAEZHO010000177.1 GCA_023416545.1 Pseudomonadota bacterium | reverse complement strand
TTGGAGAAGTCGCCGCAGGAAAGCGCGATCAGGAAGGCCAGCGGTCCGCGGCGGATGCTCGCGGCCACGCGCTATTCCATGCAGGGGCTCGTTCGCCTGTGGCGGGAGGAGGCGTTCCGCTCCGAGGCCGTGGCCTTCGTGCTCGGACTGCTGCTGTTCGCCGTCATCGGCGCTGAACCCTACCAGTATCTGGTCTACGTCATCCTGATGCTTCTTCTCTTCTGCGTCGAGGCGCTGAACACGGCGATCGAGGAACTGGTCGACCGGATCTCGCCCGAGATTTCCACGGTCGGACGCCATGCGAAGGATCTCGGCTCCTTCGCTGTCTTCTGCCTCCTCTGTGCGAACGGCTTGTTCGTGCTCTGGTGCCTTTGGGACAGCTTCGCCGGCTAGCCCGCACGACAAGCGCGCATCTTGACATGGTTGTTATCTGTGGTTGTATCCATTGAGGGGGCAACTGGAGGGGGGGCCATGTTCGGAAACCTTTCGCGACGATGGGTGAGCGACCGGGACAGCCGGCAACGCGATCAGTACGCGGGTCTGCTGGCGTTTGTCGCAGTCATAGGTCTTGTCCTTTCCCTGATCTGGCTGGTGTTGACCCAGGTGGGCGGTACCCTGAGCGCGATCGGGCTCGGATGCCTCATCGTCTTTGGATCGGCGGCCACGGGTGCCGCACTCGGCTTCCTGTTTTCCATTCCGCGCGTGCTGACATCGGGCTCGGTGCCGGCGGGGCCGGGAGGAGAGGCCGTTGCGGTCGAGAAGCGGCTGCTCGGCTCCAACACCAACATGGAACGCATATCCGAATGGCTGACCACCATGATCGTCGGCGTGGGGCTCAGCCAGATCGGCAATATCGGCGGGTTCCTGAGCCGGTTCTCGCAGTTCGTCGCATTGAGCAACTCCCCGACCCTGGTGATTGCCGGGCCCTTCCTGCTGACGATCGGCTTCGTCGGCGGCTTTATCGCCATGTATCTCTACACGCGGCTCTACCTGTCGCCGCTGTTCCTCTATGTCGAGAAGATGATCGGCGAGCGCACGGTGGGCGCGGGCGCCGTACCGGTCGACCAGGAAGAGATCCGGGCCGTCGCCAAGGAAATGGCCGACAAGAGCGGCGGCTCGGTCATGCGCTTCATCGCCGGCGTCGACGAGATCTCGCTCGACCAGACGATGCACGTGCTCTCGGGGCTTCTCTACCACCCGGACGGCTATCAAAGGGTGCTGAAGATCGGCAAGGACCTCAAGGGCACTCCGGCCGAGCAGATGGGGCGATACTGGTTCCTGATGGCGGCGGCCAGCGGACAGAAGCACCACGCGCTGCTGGAGCAGGGAAGCCCGGCGGAGATCGCGGATGCGAGGAAGGCCGTCCTCGAGGCGACCGGGCGGGCGACGCAGCTCGATCCCGTCAACAAGCGCCGGCTCCTGGCGCTGACGGATGCGAACGCGAACGACAACGACCTGCAGGATTTTGCAGGCGATCCGGAATTCCTGAAACTCGTGAAATAGCCGCGCTAGGCGAAACTGCGCTTGCGTCGCTCCACCGGAGCGGCATCCTCGACCGCCGGAAGGCTCTGCAGCACGCGGGTTGCCGGCAGGATGGCGATCGCCTCGGTCCCCTCGCGCAGCTTGGAGCGCAGGACGAACTGTCCGTCATGCTTGGAGAGGATCGCCTGGACGATCGGCAGGCCGAGGCCGGTTCCCTGCTCGGCGCTCTTGATGGCGATCGAGCCCTGGCCGAAGGCGGAAAGGACGATCGGGATTTCCTCCTCCGGAATGCCGGGCCCGTTGTCCTTGACGGCGACATACTGCCCGCCGCCCGCCGTCCAGCCGACCTTGACGGTGATCTCGCCGCCCTGGGCGGTGAACTTCAGGGCATTGGAGAGCAGGTTCAGCACGACCTGGCGGATCGCCTTCTCGTCGGCCCATATCTGCGGCAGCGTCGGCTCGAACTGCTCGCTGATGACGATGCTCTTGGCGCTCGCCCGCAACTGCACCATGCCGATGCAATCCTCGGCGATGTCGAGCAGCGACAGTGCTTCCTCGCTCAGTTCGTAGCGCCCGGCTTCGATGCGCGAAAGGTCGAGGATCTCGTTGATCAGATTGAGGAGATGCTCGCCCGACCGGTGGATGTCGGCGGCATATTCGCGATAGGTCGGGTTGGAGAGCGGCCCGAGGAGTTCGGAGTTCATCACTTCCGAGAAGCCGAGAATGGCATTGAGCGGCGTGCGCAGCTCATGCGACATGCTGGCGAGGAAGCGGGACTTCGCCAGGTTGGCGTCCTCGGCACGGCGCCGTGCCTCGTCCGACATGGACTTGGCCACTTCCAGCTCGGCGATCAGTTCGTCCTTTTCCGACTGGTACGACATCAGCGTCAGGTTGGAACGGTACTGGCGCTCCGAGACGTAGTGGAAGAAGACCAGCGCAAGCGCCGCCATCGCGGTCATGCCGATGTCGAGCGCGTGGTGGGTCAGCATCGCGCCTGCGACGAGGGCGGCGACGAGCGGCAGGAAGCCCAGCAGCACACCCTGCCTGAGCATCACGCTGCTCATGGCGCTGATCGAGATCGCCGCCAGCAGCGCCATCGCCTGGTAGAAATAATAGCCTTCCCCGGAGCCGGAACAGGCCGAACAGTCCTGCAGGGAGAAGACGGCCCAGCCGCAGCCGATGAGGACCTGGCCGATCAAGAGCCGCCGGCGCCATTTCCCGGTATTGGCGGCGGTGATTTCCACCCGGCTCGCGCGGCGCGCCACCAGCACGTTGATGGCATGGATGCTGAGCGCCAGAAGCGCCCAGCCGAACAGGTTGGCGACCGGGTTGATATAGAGGCCGATGGCGGTGACCACGGCAACGAAAAAGGGTGTGACAAGAGCGCCTTGCAGGACCGTGTTGATGTGCATGGTGAGCACGTCGCGGTCGAAGGCAGGGGCGTTGCGGCCGGTCGATTGCAGCCGTTCGCGGGTCGCACGGACGGTCTTCGACACCGCCTTGTTGCGGTGGCTCCGAGACAGGTCGACGATGTTCTTGTCCGCCGAGGCGCTTGCGCCGTTACTCATGACCACTGGATAGATGACCCCGATGGTTGAGACCCTAGGTCGGAATCCTTAAGAAGATACTGCCGGGCAAGGTTTTGTTTGCCATTTTCTTGAAGGGTCTGTTGGTGATTGAGGCGGGATCGTGACGCGGATTTTCCGCAAGGTGAGGGATGCCGGGCTCCTGCTGGGGCTGCTTTTCCTCGGCGCGCTGGTTGCCGCCAAGCTGGAGGAGGGAGCCGCCGTGTCGATCGAAGGCCCCTTCGTCGCCGTTGACGGCGACACGCTGGCGGTGGGTGGCGAGCGGCTCCGCCTCAAGGGGATCGATGCGCCGGAGATCCGCCAGACATGCGGCACTGCCGGCCGTGAATGGCGATGCGGGGAGGATGCCCGCGCCACGCTGGAGGGCCTCACCTCGGGCGCTGCCGTCATCTGCAGCGGATCGGAGCGGGACCGCTATGAGCGGCTTCTCGTCCATTGCCGCAGCGGAGCGCTGGATATAAATGCCGAGATGGTGAAGCGGGGCATGGCGGTCGCCTCGGGCGATTATGGAGGCGAGGAGGCCCAGGCCCGCGAACAGAGCGTCGGTGTTTGGAGCGGCACCTTCGAACGACCCCGCCAGTGGCGGGTGCAGCATGGGATGATGGATGATCCGAGTGCGGCGGAAGGGTTTATGGCATGGCTGACGGGATTGTTTGCGAGCGAGTGACCGCGCCGGATGTTGGCGCACCGGTCGAGGCCGATGGTCTTGGCGACCTGCGCACGGCGATCGCCGCCTGCCGGCTCTGTCGCGAGGTGCCGGCCCGCGGCCCGGCAGACCGGCTGCCGCACGAGCCCCGCCCGGTGGCTGTCATCTCCCGCAGCGCCCGCATCCTCATCGCCGGACAGGCGCCGGGCCTGAAGGTCCACGAGAGCGGCCTTCCGTTCAACGACGCATCCGGGGATCGCCTGCGGACCTGGCTCGGTGTCAGCCGGG
>JAEZHO010000129.1 GCA_023416545.1 Pseudomonadota bacterium | reverse complement strand
CGCCACGAGGGCGCGATCGCCTTCGGCAGCGGCGCAAAGCCCCAGTTCGGCGACCGCCATCATCAGCGGACCCACTCCCTTCGCATCGTCGGCGACCACCGGTTCGGTGAGGTAGTATGCGGGCGTGCCGTCGCGGTAAGGACCCGACAGGGCACCCAGTCCCGCGACCTGGCAGATCCCCGCAAGCCGGACCACCCCGTCCTCCTTGACGAGCCGCGTCGTCAGGATCGTATCGAGGGTCCGCCTCGCGCTCCCTTCCAGGCGGCGGGCTTCCTCCGGGGCAAGCGACCCCAGGCGGCCCGCGGCAAGGAAGGCATAGGCGAACATCGCCGATGCGGACGTCTCGGCATAGTTGCCGGCCAGGTCCGGCTCATCCAGCACCTGGGGCCAAAGCCCCGAACCCTGCTGGCGGTCGAGGACGGCAAGCAGGATCGCCCGCGTTCGCGTGCGCAGCGCGGCCGTCGCGCGGTCGTTGGGGAGAATGGCCAGCACATCGACCAGGGCCATCACCATCCAGCCCATGGCGCGCGCCCAGACCGCCGGGGATTTTCCGGTCTGCCTGTCCGCCCAGGCCTGGTGGCGGCTCTCGTCATAGCCGTGGACGTGCAGCCCCCCGTATGTCGATGTCAGCACAAGCGCCGTCGCCAGTTGCTGGAGGGCATCGGCGATGCGGGGCCGGTCGGCGGTCGCAAGGGCGTATTCGACCTGGAAAGGCAGCGCCATATAGAGCCCGTCCAGCCAGACCTGATGCGGATAGCGGGCCTTGTGCCAGTAATTGCCGGAAAGAACCCGCGGATGATGATCCAGCTGGTCGATCAGGCGCCCGGCGGCCGCCATGTAGCGCGGGTCCTTCGTCTCCTCGGCGAGGAAGAGCAGGACGCGGCCGGGGAGGATGTTGTCTATGTTGAATTCCCGCGGGTCGTATCCGAGCAGTTCGCCATCGGCCCCGACCTGCCGCGAGACGAGCCTCAGCAGATGGTCAAGCCAGCGCCGCTCGCCGCTCGACCGGTAGAGAAGCATCAGGCCGCGATAGATGCAGCCGTCCTCGTAGCACCAGACACCCTGCTTGTAGGGTTGATAGCACTGGCAGAACTGCTCGAAATACTCCGGATACGTCATGACACTGCCTGAAAGCTGGGGATCGAAAGACGCGAGGGCGAAAGAAGGGAGGGGTCGTCGCAGCGGATGTCGGCGTGTTCGCAGACGACCGTCTCGTGAACCATCGCCCGTACTCCGTCCGCCATGATGGGCGGGGCGGGCATGGCCGCCGGATCGAAGGAATGGACGCGCACGCCGCGAATGACGAGATTGCGGATGGGTGCCTCAGGCAGGCCGAGAAAGGCGCCCACGGCATGTCCCACCCGGCGGAGATCGACATCCCCGATAGTGATGCCGTCGATCTCCGGCGTTCCCTCATCGACCGCCGCGGGCCTTCGGGATTGCACCCATTCGTCGTGGCCGTCCCGGTCGCAGTGATAGTGGGCATTGGCGGAAAAGGCCGTCAGGACACCGTCCATCCGGACACGCCGCATCGTGATGCCGGTGACGGAACCGCCCCGGCCGCGCCGCGTCTTCAGCCGCAGCCCGCGGTCCGTGCCGATCATCTCGCAGTCCTCAACGAGGACGTCGTGAACGCCGCCCGACATTTCCGATCCGATGACCACCCCGCCATGGCCCCGTTCCATAAGGCAATGCCGGATCCGGACGTCCCGCGTCTCGCGCAGATGGGCCACTTCGCCGGAAGGGCCGCGCTTGCCGGCCTTGATGGCGATGCAATCGTCCCCCACCGTAAAGCGGACGCCTTCGATCCGGACCCCGGACGATCCCTCGGGATTGAAGCCGTCGGTGTTGGGGCTGTCATGGGGCGCCTCGATCGTCAGGCCCGCCGCGACCAGCCGGTCGCAGCCCTGCGGGTGGATCGTCCAGGACGGCGCATTGCGGATCGTGAAGCCGAGCAATGTCACGTCGGAGCAGTTCACGAGATGGAGGCCGCGGGCGCGACGTGCGCCTTCACGCGTCTCCTTCGGCCAGTCCCACCAGTCGCCGAACTCGCCCGAGCCGTCGAGGACACCCCTGCCCTCCAGGATCAGCCGCGCCGCGCCGATCGCGTGGAGAGGTGCTGCGAAGCAGGCTGCCGGCTCACCCTCCCAGCTGCCCAGCATGTGGCCTTCCCCATCGTGTGCGGGAAGGATGGGCCAGCCCTCGCGGCGGCTCGGGGAACGCAGTTCCGCGCCTTCCGCGAGGTGGAGCGTCATGTCCGTCCGCAACGCAACCGGCAGCGCCGTCCATCGGCCGGGACCGATCAGGAGCGTCCCTCCGACCGGAACGTCGGCAATCGCCCGCTGCAAGGCTTCGGCGTTCCGGCGTGCAGCGTCGGTATCCTCCAGCGCGACATCCGCAAGGAGGCCGTACGAGCCTGCCTCCACGAGGCCGGCGCAATCCCTTGTCCTGAATTCGAGCCGACCAAGCCCCTCGACCTCGAAAAGATATTCAGTTGCGGGCTCCAGACCGTCCAGGAGGGTGACGGCCCTGTCGGTCACGCCCTCGCGAACCGCCGTCCCTCCGCCCGTGGCATGGAGACGCCAGGGAGCCGGATCGGGCAGATGGTAGCATGCGCCGGGCACAGCAATTCTGATTGCGGCCATCCGTGCGGACACCGCAACTGCAACAAGTTCAATCATGCTCTCGTCTCGGTAAGTGCCCGCCACTTGCGCGGCGGGCGATTGGATGCCTAGTCGAACTCAGCCAGAACGTCGTTGGTGCCTTCGATGATCTGCTCGGCCGCCGCCTGGGCATCGAGCTGCCCATAGGCATATTC
>JAEZHO010000116.1 GCA_023416545.1 Pseudomonadota bacterium | reverse complement strand
ACGCGATGTCTCCGGCGGACCAGTTCCCCGGCCAGCGTCTCGAAGACGGCGATGTGGCTCTTGAACGGGGGAGAGACGAGAGCGAAATGCAATGGCCGGCCTTCCGTTTCACCTCGAAGTATGTGGCCCCGGCGGGCGCTCCTTCAAGGCCGGCCGGCGGAGAGCACGGACCTTGAGCATAGCCTTCACGAATACGGGATCGCACGGGCGGCCTTCTCCGGCCGCTGGCGCGGAACAAGACCTGTCCTCAGACATTGTAGAGACCTCGAAGCTTATCCCCCCTGCTGCACGGACGAAAATCTCGAATGTTTCCAAGAATTGCGGTGATCGGCTGCGGCCCGACAGGCCTCTACACCCTGAAGAGCCTCGCCGCCTCGAAGCTTCCGCTCTCCATCACGATCTACGAGGCCGAGGCCGAACCGGGCAAGGGAACTCCCTATCATCCGGACATCAACGATCCGGCCATGCTCTCCAATATCCCCAGCATCGAGTTTCCGGCGCTGACCGAAACGCTGGTGGACTGGCTGGGACGCCAGGATGACCAGGATCTCCTCCGCTTCGGCATTGCCCGCGAAGCCATCGACGAACGCGAATTCTATCCGCGTGTCGTCCTGGGCGAGTACATGCGGGCGCAGTTCCTGCGCATCGTCGCGACGGGCAAGGCGAACGGGCATGCCATCGAGGTGCTGGAGCGCCACCGGGTCGTCGACATCGCGCTTCATCCGGACGACATCCGCCTGAAGGTCATGCGCGGCGACGGCTCCCATCTCGACGCGGTCTTCGACCATGTCGTGATGGCGACGGGCCACAACTGGCCGGAAGAGACCGAGATCCGGCCGGGCTATTTCGTTTCCCCGTGGCCGGCGCCCGCGCTCGGCCGTATCGGCTCCGTCCGCGTCGGCGTTCTCGGCACCTCTCTCAGCGCCATCGACGCGCTGATGACGGTGGCAACGGCGCGCGGCGCCTTCTGCTTCGATGCGGGCGGCGAACTCCAGTACCAGCCGGCCGTCGGCACCGAGGGGTTTCACGTCACGATGATGTCCCGGAAGGGGCTGCTTCCGGAGGCGGACTTCTATTGCCCCCTTCCCTATCTCGAGCCGAGGATATGCACCCGCGAGGCCGTTGACGCGCTTATCGCCACGGGCCGCCACGACCTGCTCGACGATGTCTTTGAACTGTTCCGCCGGGAGATCGTCGCTGCCGATCCGGAGTATGCGGCGCAGATCGGGCTCTACGATCTCGACGTCGAGACCTTCGCGACTGCCTATTTTGCCGAACGGGCCGAGAGCGATCCCTTCGTCTGGGCTGCGAAGAACCTCGCGGAAGTGGAGTACAACCGGGAGCGTCGCCATACGGTGCCGTGGCGCTACGCCATCCTGATCACCCACGAGATCATCGCACGTGTCGTTCCGCATCTCGACGAGACGGACCTGAAGCGCTTCCACCGTTTCTTCAAGGGCGTCTTCATCGACGACTATGCCACCGTGCCGCTGATGTCGATCCGTCGGCTGCTGGCGCTGCACCGCGCCGGCAAGCTCGACATCCTCAAGCTTGGAGAGGATTACGAGGTGAGCCACGAAGGCCGGGCGCGCGGCGTGACGGTCGCGGTCGGGGAGGAAAGGCACGAGTTCGAAGCCTTCATCGACGCCACGGGCCAGGAGGCGCTTTCGGCAACGGACCTGCCCTTCCCGACACTGGTCGCCCAGGGCGGGGTTCGCACGTCCGCCACCCCGAAGGACCATGCGATGCTGACCGGGGACGGCTCGCTGGAAATGGTGCTGACCGGCGGAATCGACGTCGACGAACTCTACCGTCCGAAGCTCAGCCAGCCGCTCTGCAACCGGCTCTACTGCGCGGCGATCTCCTTCCTCCTGCACAAGCAGCCCTTCGTCCAGGGCATCACGAGTGCCTGCGAGATCGGCGAGACGGTCGCCGGGGCAATTCTCACGGATATCGCTGCGGAGAGAGAGCCGCTTCTCGTTCAGGCCCCCGCATAGACGCGATCGCCAACGGCAAGGACGCCGGAGGCGAGCGGGGCGGCATAGACGCCGAGACTCCGGCCATTGTGCCTCATGACACCCCGCAGAACGTCGGGCTCCTCGTCGAGGCCCGGCTGCGCGATCAGCGTCATCCCGCAGCGGCGTGTGCGCTCGCTCACCGCAACGGCCACGGCACCGATCGTCAGCGTCGTGCCCAGCCAATCGTTCTCCACGAAGCCTTCGGCGTCCGTATCGATCAGCACCGAGGGCCGGAAGCGGCGGCTGTCGACGGCGGCGAGACCGCCGAGCCTTGCCAGGGCCCGCAGCGACGCGGTCGTCACGAGGTGGAGCGGCGCGGGCGAATACCGGCCGGGAATGACGGAGAACCGCGATCCTGCCATCGCCACGTGGGCCGCGACATCCGCGTCGAAGCCGAAGTGGGCCGTGAGACGGCCTGCCAGCGAAGGGTCATCGACGGGCAAGCAACCTTCGTCGGGGAAGCGGATGCTGGGGAAGCCGTCGTCGGGCTGGGTGGCGGACAAGTGGAGTGCCGGGCGCCAGCGCGGCTCCTGTTCCGGCGCGGCGGGGCGGCCGGTCGCACAGTCGAACAGCCCGAACCGGCGATCGCCGTCAATCCCGGCGGACGAAACGCCGACGGATGAAAGCGTTTCACCGCCGACCGAGCTTACCGGATACCGCCACACCTCGACCACCCGCCCAATTTCCCGCATCCGTCTTCGTCCGCTCCACTCATGCACCGAGTAGGAAGACGCCGCAGCCTGGAGGAGGTTCCCGGTGCTTTGCTGCTGGTCTCCGGATGAGCACGTCGCGTGCGATTTCCCAAGAGTTTGCCCAGTGCAAGCGGGTGGAATTTTAATAAACCCGAATATAAAGCTTCGTACATGGAGCACGGACGCAGATGAACACATCCGAAGAAGACCGGATCGCGCGTGAAATTCATCGCCCGTCGAACGGGGCCGATCCGTTTTCTGCCGCTGTGCGAAGCACCCGCATGCCGATGCTGATCACCGATCCCAGGCTTCCCGACAATCCGATAGTCTTCGCGAACGATGCATTTGCAAAGCTGACGGGCTATACCCGCGAGGAAACACTCGGACGAAACTGCAGGTTTCTTCAGGGGCCCGCGACGAACAGCGATACGGTGGACCGCATCAGGACCGCCGTGGCGGCCAGGGAGCCGATCGAGATCGAGGTCCTGAACTACCGCAAGGACGGTACGGCCTTCTGGAACCGGGTCCTCATTTCGCCCGTGTTCGACGAGGGAGAACTCACCTATTTCTTCGCTTCCCAGTTCGATGTAACGCCGGAGCGGGATCGGATCGCCGGCCTCACGTCGGACCGCGAGGAACTGGAGGCCGAAATCCAGCGGCGGGTTCTCGACCTCGCCGCCAGCGAAGAGCGCCTCAGGTTCACGCTCCAGGCAGCCGGGCTTGGCACCTGGACACTCGACATCCCCAACCAGCGGCTGGTTTGCTCGAACATCTGCAAGACGAACTTCGGGCGCGGTCCCTCGGACAGTTTCTCCTACCAGGATCTCCAGGCTTCCATCCATCCCGACGACTATCCGCGCTGGCAGGCGACCCTGGCGGAATGCCTCGCGACGAGCGGCGAATTCCAGATCGAGTATCGTGCGGTGATGCCGACGGGCAGCGTCCGCTGGATCGAGATCAGGGCACAGACGCGCTACGACGCCGCCGGCAATCCCGTCGCCATGACCGGCATATCCGCGGACATCACCGCGCGGAAGGATGCCGAGGCCCATAGCCAGCTGCTGATGCAGGAAATGAACCACCGCATCAAGAATACGCTCGCGACCGTCCAGTCCATCATCACGCAGAGCGTCCGCGGAACAATGGACCCGGCCGATCTGGGCCGTGTGATCAACAAGCGGATCGAGGCGCTCGCCGGAGCGCATGACGTGCTGACGGGCCGCCGCCTCGACCGGGCGTCGATCCTGGAAGGGGTCGCCAGGGCGCTCCAGCCCTTCCGCGACGATGGCGGGCGGATCCACATCCTCGGACGCGACGACATCGAACTCTCTACCAAAGCGAACACCGCCCTGACCATGGCTCTCCATGAGCTTGCCACCAATGCCGTCAAGTACGGCGCGCTCTCCAACTCTTCGGGCCATGTCGACATCGACTGGCGGGTCGACGACCAGGATTTCATGCTGGTCTGGCAGGAGCACGGGGGACCGCCGGTAACGGTGCCGACGCGAACCGGCTTCGGCTCGCGCATGATCGAGCGCGCATTGGCGGCAAGCTTCAGGGGATCGGCGCAGATCGATTACCTGCGGGAGGGCGTCCGGTTCAATCTGCGGACCCAGGTCGACAAGCTCACGGACCCCGAATGATCGCAGGCAATCGCGCCTGGTTGGGACGGCGGATGGGCGTAATGCTCCCAAGGTAATCAGGTCAACGGATAAAAAGGACGCTTGTGCATATTTATTGCGCAGAGGACGGGCGGAGAGATGTATTTGTGCATTTCTCCGGCATAATCCCGTAATTTAGCTTCACATATCCGTTCGCCGACGCTAAGCTGACATAAATATCCGGCACCCGAGCCCCGTTCCGATCGCGTCACCGTTTCGCGCATCGGCCGGGGTTTTTTCGTTTGGAGCA
>JAEZHO010000072.1 GCA_023416545.1 Pseudomonadota bacterium | reverse complement strand
TTTCCCGTTCTCGAGGCCATCGTCCATCCGCTTGTCCGCGAGCGCGAACGGGCTTTCGTGGCCGAGAACGCCGCACGCGACGCGGAGATGATCGTGCTCGACATTCCCCTGCTTTTCGAGGTCGAGGCGGAGGACCGGGTGGACGTCATCGTCGTCGTGACCTGTGATCCACAGATTCAGCGTGAGCGGGTCCTTGCGCGGCCGGGCATGACGGAGGAAAAATTCAATCTGATTCTGTCCCGGCAGATGCCGGATGAGGAAAAGCGCCGCAGGGCTGATTTCCTCATCGATACCGGTAGGGGACTGGAGCCGGCGCGGCGGCGGGTCGATGAGATCATCGCGGCGCTGATAGCCGGCAGGAGAAGCGAGACGGCGCATGCGTGAGATCATCTTCGATACGGAAACGACGGGACTGGAGACGAAGCTCGACCGCATCATCGAGATCGGCGGGATCGAGCTCGTCAACAATTTCCCGACCGGTCGGACGCTGCATCTCTACATCAACCCCGGCGACCGGAAGGTTCACCCCGACGCGCTGGCGGTCCATGGCATCACTGATGAATTCCTGAAGGACAAGCCGGTCTTCGGCGATGTCGTGGGGCAGGTCATCGAATTCTTCGAAGGCGCGAAGTGGATAGCCCACAACGCCAACTTCGACATGGGCTTCATCAACGCGGAGTTCGATCGCCTGGGGCTTCCTCCGGTCTCGATGGAGCATGTCGTCGATACGCTCGCCCTGGCGCGCCGCAAGCACCCGATGGGTCCGAATTCGCTGGATGCCTTGTGCCGGCGCTACGGCATCGACAATGCTCACCGCACCAAGCACGGCGCCTTGTTGGACTCCGAACTGCTCGCGGAAGTCTATATCGAGATGAGCGGCGGCCGTCAGGCGGCGCTGGGCCTCGTCGGTGCCGAATCGACCGCGACGATCATCGAGATCGAGGAGCATGTGGCCGGTACCTCGGCCCGCCCGCGTCCGCTGCCGCCACGTCTCAGTGCGGCGGAGCTCGAGGCGCACCGGGCGCTGGTCGCCTCTCTCGGCGCGAAAGCGGTCTGGGCCCGCTACGAAACCGAAAGCCCGGACGTCGCCATCCGGGCTTCCTGAGAATTCAGAATTTTTGACGCGATCAGCTGTTGAGCGGCTGGACCTGCGACTTCGCACGTTCGGCGGCCATGCGCTGGGCGAACATCTGGGCAAAATCGATCGGATCGATCATCAGCGGCGGGAAGCCGCCGTTGCGGGTTACGTCTGCGATGATCTGGCGCGCGAACGGGAAGAGCAGGCGCGGGCATTCGATGAAGAGCACCGGCAGCAGGTGCTCCTGCGGGAAGCCGGCCACGCGGAAGACGCCGCCATAGACCAGCTCGGCCGCGAATACAACCTTGTCGCCTTCCTTGGCTTCGACGTTCAGCGAAAGAACGACGTCGAAATCCGTTTCCGAAAGCGGGTTGGCGTTGACGTTCACGTTGATGTTGATTGCCGGAGCCTTGTCCCGCGACTGCAGCGAGCGCGGTGCACCGGGATTTTCGAAGGAAAGATCCTTGGTGTACTGGGCGAGGATGTTGAGCGACGGGCTCTGAGTGCCCTGTTCGTTTTCGGTTGCCATGACTTTCCCTCGGAAGTGGACGTTTGGTGGCCGTCTATCACTTCGCCCAGGGGCTTACAACCCTGGCGCCCCTTGCGAAGGCGCGCGTCAATCCTCGTCGGGACGGCGGCCGGACCAGGGCGAACCGGGGTTCGGTTCGCGCTTGAAATCGTCCTCATCCAGGTCGAGCACGCGCCGGTTCGCGGCCGGCTCTCTCTGGCGGTCGTAGCTGTGCCGCTCCGTATAGGACGCCGAGCTGACGACCACGAAACGACGGCCGATCCACGACCAGAGGAGGCGGCGGACGGGAGGAATGAAGAGCGCGATCCCGATGATGTCGGTGATGAATCCGGGAATGAGCAGGAGGAGCGCGCCGGTCACGATCATTGCCCCCTGGACGATAGCATCTCCGGGAACACGTCCCTCGCGGCCTTCCTCCGAAAGTCTCCGCAGCATCTGCAGGCCCTGCACGCGCAGGAGAAGTAGGCCGGCGAGGCTTCCCAGGAGTACGAGGCCCAGTGTTCCCCATACGCCGACCATCTGGCCGACGACGACGAAGCCCGCGATTTCGGCCAGGGGCAGCAGAAGGATGGAAAGTGGGATGAGGGATGTTCGCATATAATGCTCGTCTGCGGGCGTTCCGCGCTTGCCTTCGCTATTTGAATGATGCTGTTTGCGGACTATATGATGACTTGCAACAAGAATTTAAACGGTATTGCGGGACAAGATGGGCTCCAACGACTTCATAACTCTGTTTTTCCTCGTCGCGGCAGTCCTGATTTTCCTGCAGTTGCGGAGCGTGCTGGGCCGGCGGACGGGTAACGAGAAGCCGCCCTTCGATCCCTTCAGTGCCCGTGAGGCGAGCAAGACCCCCGCAGGCGATGACGGCAAGGTCGTGACCTTGCCGAGCCGGGATGGCTCGGAACAGGATCGGTTTGCGGAAATCGATGCGGTTGCCAAGCCCGGCACTCCTGTTAATGACGGCCTGCGCCAGCTGCTCGAAGCCGACCCCTCCTTCAGCCCCCGGGAGTTTCTCAACGGCGCGCGCATGGCCTATGAGATGATCGTGATGGCCTTCGCCGACGGTGATCGCAAGACCCTCAAGAACCTCCTGTCTAAGGAGGTCTACGAGGGCTTCGATGCCGCCATCGCCGAACGCGAGGCGCGCGGCGAGGTGGTCAAGTCCACCTTTGTCGGCATTAACAAGGCGGACATCACCCAGGCAACCGTGCGGGGTGAGGAGGAGCAGGTGACGGTTCGCATCGTCAGCCAGCTGATATCGGCGACCTTCGACAAGGCCGGCGCCGTCATCGACGGCGATCAGGAAGCTGTCGCGGAAGTCATCGACATCTGGACCTTCGCCCGTGATGTCCGCTCGCGTGACCCCAACTGGAAGCTCGTGGCGACCGAATCCGAGCAATGACGCAGGGCTCGTCGGGTTTTTCACTTCGGCGGGT
>JAEZHO010000069.1 GCA_023416545.1 Pseudomonadota bacterium | reverse complement strand
GATCACGCCGTCGTTGAGGATGACGAGACGCGTGCACCAGCGCGACGCGAGGCCGAGATCGTGCAGCGTGGCGATGACCGCGCGGCCTCCGCCGGCAAGCGAGCGGAAGATGCGCATGAGGGCGATCTGGTGCGCCGGGTCGAGGCCGGCCGCGGGTTCGTCGGCGATCAGGATGGGCGTCTGCTGGGCGAGCGCGCGGGCGATCAGGACGCGCGCCTTTTCGCCACCGGACAAGGCCATGGCCGAACGCATGGCGAAGCGGCTCACGTCCATCCGCTCCATCGCGTCCCGTATCGCCCGGCGATCCTCGTCTCCGCGCCGCAGGGCGAAGGTTCCGCTATGGGGCACCCGCCCGAGCCCGACGAGGCGCTCGACGCTCATCGGCCAGGCGATTTCATGCTCCTGCGGCACATAGGCCATCAGCGCCGCGCGCTGGGCAAGCGTCAGCCCCGCACCGGAGCGGCCCGAGACCGTGATCTCTCCCCGCGAGGGTATCAGGCCGACCAGGGCGCGAAGGAGCGTGGACTTTCCGGCGCCGTTCGGCCCGATCAGGCCGACCAGTTCTCCCGGCCGGACGTCGAGGGAGAGGCCGTCGATGACCGTCCGCTGGCCGAGGCCGACATGCAGGTCGCGTATCGAAAGAAGCGGCGCCGATGTCACAGCATTTCCCTCCGCGTCCGGTAGACCAGCCAGAGAAAGAAGGGCGCTCCGACGACCGCGGTCAGCACGCCGAGCTTGAGGTCCCGTTCGGGAGCGATCAGCCGCACGAAGATGTCGGCCGCGAGCACCATGCAGGCGCCGCCAAGCGCACTCGCCGGCAGAAGCCGCGAGGGAACCGCACCCGTGAAGGGTCTCAGCATGTGCGGCACGACCAGCCCGACGAACCCGATCGCGCCCGAGACCGCGGTTGCGGCCCCCACCGAGGCGGCGACGCCGAACACCACGCGCCGCTGCACGCTCCTGAGGTCGATCCCCATGCTGGAAGCGGCATCGCGTCCCAGCGTCAGCGCATCGAGCGACCGCCCGAGGCTGAACAGCGCAAGCCAGCCGATGACGATGAACGGTGCTACGAGCCATACATGGGTCATCGAACGGTCCGTCAGCGACCCCATCATCCAGAACATGATCTCCAGCGACGCGAAGGGGTTGGCCGAAAGGTTGAGGGCTAGCGAGGTCATCGCGGCCGCAAAGCTCGAAATCGCCACGCCAGCCAGGATCAGCGTCAACGTGCTTCCCGAGGACCCCGCAAGGGCGCGCACGACCAGGACGCCGAGGAACGCGCCGGCAAGACCCGCAAGCGGCAGGCCGAGCGCGAAAGTCGCCGACAGTCCCGAGTAGATTGCAAGGACCGCCCCAAGCGATGCGGAGGCTGATACGCCGATCAGCCCCGGCTCCGCGAGGGGGTTCCGCAGGAAACCCTGGAGAACCGCCCCGGAGACCCCGAGGGTCGCGCCTACCAGGAGGCCGAGAATGGCCCGCGGCAGCCGGATGTCGCGGACGACGAGGCCGATCAGGCTGTCTTCCCACCACAGAAGGGCCTCCAGGCTTTCCCACAAGCCGATCCCGGTCGAGCCGACCGTCACCGACAGGACGAACAGGACGGCCGCAAGCAGGCCGAGCCCCGCCAGCATGGGAGTGTAGAAGCGGTCGCTCATGGAGTACCTGTTCCCTTGGCGGCCTCTTGCAGGAGGCGCACCGCTTCCAGCGTGAAGGGACCGCCACATACGGTCAGCGCCGGAGGCAGAACCGCGCTCTTCTTGCGCGCGACGAGGTCCAGATAGGCGGGATGCCTGAAATTCTGCTGGGCAAGCGCCGGCGCATCATAGTGATCGTCCGCGACGACGATGATGTCAGGATCGGCCATGACGAGCATTTCGAGCGGCAGAATGCCCGTTCCGGCGAGACCCGCTTCCCGGGCGACGTTGCGAAGGCCCGCCGCCTGGACCACCTCGTCGACCAGCGTGCCTGCGCCCGACGAGTAGCTGTTGGCGTAGTAGAGCGCCACGCGACGGTCCGGCACCGGATTTGCCCGAAGCCGTGCGAGTTCCGCGTCGAAATCGGCAAGTATGGCTTCGGCGCGGTCGCGCCGCCCCAGCACGTCGCCCATCCTGCGAAACTCTGCTTTCATCTCTTCGAAGGAGGCCGGGGGTGCAAACTCCTCTACCGGAATGCCGCGCCGGCGAAGCAGGTCGACGGTCGATCGGGTGGTAAACGTCCCCGCCAGCACGAGGTCCGGCTTGAGCATGTAGACTTCCTCGGCGGAGCCGTGATTGACCGCATATCGTCCGGCGTGCTCGGCGAGCGCAGAGGTGTTCGGATCGGACGCCAGAAAGCTGACGGAGAGAAGCTGTCCCTCGTCGGCCAGCAGCATGGCCATCTGGTCGGTGCAGACGTTCAGCGACACGATCCGCTTCGGGCTCGCCGCAGCCGACGGCGACCCGTGAAGGGCAAGCACCATCAGTGCGATCAGCGGTATTTTCTGCGTCATCTTCATGTCCGCTTGTCCGGATATCCGCGCCAGCACCCCGGCGCGGAAGGAGTTGTCCGATGGCTCAGAAGGAACGGGTGACGCTCAGGTTGAACGTCCGGCCCGGAGCGCGATAGTCGGTGATCGTCTGGTATTCCCTGTCCAGCACGTTCTCGACCGCCAGCCTGATCTGCGACTGCTCGTCGAGCGTGTAGATCATGGAGATGTCGAACGTCACATAGCTCGGCAACTCGACCGTATTGGCGGCATCGGCATAGCGCT
>JAEZHO010000062.1 GCA_023416545.1 Pseudomonadota bacterium | reverse complement strand
GGCGACCGCCGCTTCCTCGACCTTGAGGTCCCGCTCTCCGTACAGGCGGGCAAGCCGCGTCCGCATCACGCCGCCCTTCCTATCGCAGCAGGCCGAGCTGCGTCGGCAGCCAGAGCGTGATCGCCGCCACGAAGGTGATCAGCAGCAGCGCGACGAAGAGCGGGATCATCCAGGGCAGGATCGCCATGGTCGTCCGCTCGATCGAGAGCTTCGATATCCGCGAGAGGACGAAGAGCACCATGCCCACCGGCGGCGTCAGCAGGCCGATCATCAGGTTGAGGGTGAAGATCAGGCCCATGTGCACCGGATCGATGCCATAGCGCGCGGCGATCGGCATCAGGATCGGGACCAGGATGCTGATGGCGGCAATGGTATCGAGGAAGGCGCCGACGATCAGCAGGACGATGTTGACGATGATCAGGAACGTCCACCAGTTGTCCGTCAGCGAGAACATGAAGTCGGAGAACAGCTGGGCTGCCTGGCTGACCGTCAGCAGCCATGCGAAGATCGAGGCCGTCGTGACGATGAAGAGAACCGAGGCCGTGGTCTCGATCGTATCGAAACTCGCCTTGGCAAGGGTCTTCAGCGTCATGGTGCGGTAACGCACAAGCCCGAGGAAGAGCGACCAGATGACGGCGGCGACCGCGGCTTCGGTCGGCGTGAACCAGCCCATGGTCATGCCGCCGATCAGGAGAACCGGGGTCATCAGCGCCATCACGGCGGAGAAGTCGAAATACCAGTCGAGAGCGATCAGCGCGACCAGCGCGATGAGGACGGCGATGTTGATGGAAAGGCCGGCCAGGACCAGCAGGTAGACGGCGATCGGGAAGCAGAAGACGATGACGATTTCGAGCGACGCCGAGAGCAGCTTCTTCAGTTCGAACGGCGTGTCGGAACCCCAGCCCTTGCGATAGGCGAAGATGACGACGGTGATCATCATCAGCAGCGTCATGACGATGCCGGGCAGGATGCCGGCCATGAACAGCGCGCCGATCGAGACGTTTGCCATCATGCCGTAGATGACGAAGGGGAGCGAGGGCGGGAAGATCGGGCCGAGGGTTGCCGACGCGGCGGTGACGCCGACGGCGGCTTCCACCGGATATCCGTGGTCCTTCATCGCCTTGATCTCGATCGTGCCGATGCCGGCGGCATCCGCCAGCGCCGTTCCGGACATGCCGGAGAAGACGACGGAGCCGATGATGTTGACCTGCGCCAGTCCACCCTTCATCCAGCCGACGAGGGAGAGCGCGAAGTGATAGATGCGGCCGGTGACGCCGGCGATGTTCATCAGGTTGCCGACGAGGATGAAGAAGGGGACGGCGATGAGCGGGAAGCTCTCGACGCCGGCGATCATCCGCTGGGCGGCGATGATGTCGGGCGCGACGCCGTAGATGACGAGGTAGAGCAGCGAGGCAACGCCGAGCGACACGGCGATCGGCGCGCCGACGATCATGAGAAGCAGGAAGGATCCGATGAGAAGCAGCATTGGTCAGATCCCCTGTACGCCGGTTTCGTTCGCCTGTTCGCGAACGGTCTTTTCGTTGATCATGTCTTTGACGAAGTTCTGGACGGAGCGCGCCAGCATCAGCGCGAAGGCGGCGAAGACGGTGTAGAAGACGTAGCCGCGCGGCAGGTTTACGGTGACCATGCGCTCCTTGCCGACAATGCCGATATAGCGCCACATGAGCCAGGTCGTGTAGGCGAAGAAGCCGATGACGATGCAATCGACCGCGAGTTCGAAGGCCCGGCGAACCCTCGGCGACATGAACTGGTAGATGAAGTCCACGGAGATGTGGCGCGCCATCCGCACGCACATGACGGACCCCAGGAACACGATCACCACGAGGCAGTTGGCGGCGATTTCCTCGGTCCATGCCAGGCTGTTGTTCAGCGCGTAGCGGGTGAAGAACTGCAGGAAGACGCAGAGCGCCATGCCCCAGAAGATCGCCATGTTCACCCAGTCTTCCACCGCGTAGGGCGACAGGTCGACGGGACCGCTATCCTCCTCGAAGGCATGCGCCATCTGATCCACGCTCACGGGGGCGTGCTGTTGTTCGCTCATCGGAAAACTCCGCGTATTCGTGATAAAAGATGCAAAGGCGGCGCCCGATGCCATCCGCACCGGGCGCCGCAGAGGCGTTACTGGACGGCGCGGATCGCTTCCCAGTCTTCCTTGGTGTAGCCGAACTCCTCGAGCGTGACCTTCTCCATGACGGTCTTCTCGAAGTCGGCCTTGTCGACCTCGGTGACGCTCAGGCCGTCGGCCTTGAACTTGGCGACCAGCGCGTTCTCGCGCTCCTCGACGATCTTGGTGGCGCGCTCGGCCGCTTCAGCCATGACGTCGCTGAAGATCTGCTTGTCCTCGTCGGAAAGGTTTGACCACAGCGTCGGCGACACGACGGTGTTCAGGTGGTCGACGATATGGCCGGTGAGAACGATGTTCTTCTGCACTTCGAAGAACTTCTTGGCCTCGATGGTGGTCAGCGGGTTTTCCTGGGCTTCGACCGTGCCGTTCTGGAGCGCGAGATAGACTTCCGCGAACGCGATCGGCGTGGTGTTGGCGCCGCAGGCGCGCGGCATGGCGAGGTAGGCGGGAACGTCCGGAACGCGGATCTTCAGGCCGGCCATGTCGGCGCATTTCTCGATCGGCTTGTTGGCCGTCGTGTGGCGCGTGCCGTAGTAGGTGACGGCGGTGATCTTGTTGCCGCCGGAAGCTTCCTCGTAGCCCTGGGCGAGCTTCTTGAACACGTCGCTCTTGGTGTAGGCGATCAGGTGGTCGGCATCGCGGAAGATGTAGGGGAAGTAGGTGACGCCGATCGGCGCGTATTCGCGCGAGGCGAAGCTGGAGCCGGAGATGATGATGTCGACGGTGCCGAGCTTGAGGCCCTGGTTGATATCGGCTTCCTTGCCGAGCTGGGACGCCGGGAAGACGTCGATCTTGTAGCGGCCGTCGGTGCGCTTGGCGATCTCTTCCGCCGCCCAGACCGATTCCGTGTGGAAGGGCTCGGACGTCTCGTAGACATGCGCCCACTTGAGGACCGTCTGCGCCTGGGCCGTCAGGGCCGAGGCGAGCACGGCGACGGTGGCGCCGAGGATGGTGGTGAGTTTCAGCTTCATGGGTTCTCCTCCGGGTTGAACTGAATGGTCTTTTTGGCCGTCAGCCGCCGGCGCTTCTCCAGGCGGCGGGTATCGCGCCGTCGGACGGCTCCTCTCCGAAACTTTCCGACAGGCGAATCTGGGACTGGTCGAGATGGCCGCGCATGGCGGCCCGAGCCGCTTCCGGATCGCGGGTGGCGATGGCATCTCGGACGGCGCGGTGCTCCTCGAGCGCCGTGCGCCAGGTCTGCGGGTTCTCGAAATAGCTCGCCAGCCGCTCGAAATAGCGGGTCAGGCGAAGGTCGTGGATCTGGCTGACGAAGCGGCTGAGGGTGGCGTTGCCGGTGATGGCGGCGACCGCCATGTGAAATTCGCGGTCGAGCCTGAGCGCCGCCGGCCGGTCCTCCAGCGCCTCGCCCATGCGGGCGAGATTGGCGTCGAGAACGGCGATCTGGTCAGGCCGGACGACGCGGGCCGCCTCCTCGACGATGGCGCATTCGACAATGGCGCGGGCCCGCAACAGTTCGAACGGGCCTTCCGCCTCGCCCTCCGGACGGGGCTCCCCGTCGTTCAGCGGTGCGGCGACATAGACGCCGGAACCCATGCGGATGTGGACGAAACCTTCGACCTCCAGCACGATCAGGGCTTCGCGGACGGTGGGGCGGGAGACGGCAAGCAGTTCCGCGAGCTCACGCTCCGGCGGCAGCTTCTCGCCCGGCACGAACGTGCCGCGGCCGATGAGGCTGCGCATCTGGTCCGCCACCTGACGATAAAGGCGGCGCGATTCCACGACAGAAAACATGAACCCTCCCGGCGCGCCCTCCACGACACGCCACTGGTAAGCTGGCCTTACCAGTTCCCGATTCATACATTCCTGTCTGACAACCTGTCAATGGTATACCGTGGACGACAGGCGGAGGAAATCCATCTCCCACTATCCTGCCTTCGGTTCGTCACCCTCCCCGTCTTCCGCCGGCCAGTCACTGGGGCGGCCGTTGTATTTCGGGCCGTCATCCACTTCCGGCGGGCAACCGAAGGCGGCGTGGAAGGCGGCGAGCACTTCCGGCTGGCGCACGCCGTTCGGGCCGACGCAGGGCGGGAAGGAATCGTGCCAGCGCGGCTCTCCTGTGTATTGCTTTTCCGTCAGGAAGCCCCGGCAGGCGCGGGCCCGGCGGCAGGCGGGAATGTCGCAGGTCTTCCAGTAGCCGAGATAGCTGGTGACGCGCTGGGTCAGCTTCTGAAATTCGCGCGACTTCTGGCGCGGGGTGAGCTCCTCGAAGGTGGCGACCGTATATCCCGGCAGATAGGGCCGGTTCCGGGACTCCCGCCAGAGGCGCATTTTTTCTTCCTTGCTTTCGGCCATGTCTTCTCCTCGCTTTCGGGCACGGGTTTGCGTTCACGCGGGCTGCATGTCTTCTTCATCCTGCTGGAGAGCCCACACGGATGCGGAACCTCACTTGTTGTTTAGTCTGTGGCTCCGCATCCGCGTGGCCTTCGGCGTTCTTTCGGGGCGTCCAGCCCCTACAGGTGATTGCCTCGTCTCTCTGCGTGGTTTTTGCTTCGCATGATCTTGTCCGAAAACCGCTTCACACTTTTCGGGATCATGCGTTACTCCACCACCTCCACGGCTTTCCCGAACCGGACATGGCTGCCCGGGGGAGACTTGGTAGGAGCAATGCCTTGCCGGCCCGCTCCATGGCCCTCACCTCTTCCACCCTCCCCGCACGTTACGGCTCGGATGGAAGCACCGACCCCCGCCTGCCCGCGACCGTCTCGCGAAACACTCCGGCGACGGAGGCGGGGGTATTATGGGAGCGGGTCATGGGTGCGGGGATGACGGGGGATGAAAAAAATCTCCTCGCCTGCAAAATCCAGCACTTGGCCGGTGGCCAAGATGCTGATTTTGCTCGGTCTCCGGCAAGGGGCGAGGAGAGGGGGCGCGATTTTCGGCGGCGGGGCGTTCACGTTTTGGGGGGATCATAAGAGCCAGGCCGAGATATCTTCCCAGTCCGGATTAACGCTCTCGATCAGGTTGAGCTTCCACGCGCGCCGCCATTTCTTGATGGTCTTTTCTCGCCGGATCGCATCGACGACCAGATCGTGGATCTCGAACCAGACAAGCGTCTTCACGCCATATCGGCTCGTGAACCCGGGCGTCAGGTTGTTCTGGTGTTCGTAGAGACGGCGCGGCAGATCCGACGTTACGCCGGTGTAGAGCGTCCCGTTGCGCTGCGAGGCAAGGATGTAGACATAGCCCTGGCGCATCCGCAGATCATGCCAGCACGCACGCAACATGCAAGACCTCGCGCTAACGCTGCTTTTGACTGCGTGCCGGTGACCCTGCCCCGTCATCCCGGCCTTGAGCCGGGATCCAGCCGCCGCGCGTCTGCGCGGCGAGAGCACTCGTTGCTGGCGACGACGGAGTCTTTCGCGCCGCCGACGCGGCGCTGCTGGATTCCTGTGACAAGCACAGGAATGACGGAGGAGAGGGCGCCTCCCTTCGATATCCAACCACCGTGGCCGTTTGAAATACAGGTCCGCTACTCCAGCCCACACTAGCCGCCGCTGCTGGTATGCTGTCCGTTTGGAATAGGGCCGCTTGACCCTCCCCTAAGGTCTAGGCATGAATTACCTACGAAAAGCGTTTGAGGGGGAATTATGCGCTTCCGGAACATTTCAAACTGGGAGGATCCCACGAGGGATTCACTGCTCTTATATTTTGCGCAAAGACTTGATGAGCTAACATTTGAATACACGCTTGATAGCTACAGGTCTCCTACACTAAACGCCCCCTTCTTGATCGGCGAGTGTCTGAAGGCAATTTCAAGTCATGAAACTCGCGGACTTCCAGCCAGTTCGGTCTTACACATCCTTGATGAAACGGAAGAGAGGCTTCGGGACAACGTCGTCGTAAAAGCCCTATTAAGCATCCGCCTTGAGAACTACTTGTCTTTCAATCGAGACGATCTGAATAGCATAAAATCCCGCTTTAGAGTACTTCGGCAGGAGTTAGAACCCAGAACATACGCCT
>JAEZHO010000052.1 GCA_023416545.1 Pseudomonadota bacterium | reverse complement strand
TCTTCCGTTCATTCCGAGGGACGCGCAGCACGTGCCGCACTGGAAAAGGCGCGGCGGCAGGTGGCGGCGCTGGTGAATGCGGACCCGGCGCACGTGATCTTCACGAGTGGCGCGACGGAGGCGGCCAGCCACGTCCTGACCCCCGAGTTTCGTATGGGACGGTCGGTCCTGAAGATCGGGCGCCTCTATGTCTCGGCGGTGGAACATCCGGCGGTTCGCGAGGGCGGGCGGTTTCCGGCGGAAGCCTTGACGGAGGTGAGGGTCACCTCGTCCGGCATCGTCGACATGGATGCGCTTGCGGCAGCACTTGAGGATCACGACAAGGCGTCGGGGCTGCCGATGGTCGCCCTCATGCTAGCCAACAACGAGACCGGCGTCATCCAGCCGGTCGCGGAAGCTGCGGAACTCGTCCATCGCCATGGAGGCCTGATCATCGTCGATGCCGTGCAGGCGGTCGGCAGGATGCCGGTCGATCTGGAGGCGCTCGGCGCGGATTTCCTGCTTTTGTCGTCGCACAAGCTTTCCGGGCCGAAGGGCGTGGGCGCGCTCGTATCGAGAGGCGAATCACTCATGCCGGCGCCGCTGGTGCGGGGCGGCGGCCAGGAAAAGGGTCACCGGTCGGGGACAGAAAATCTTCACGGCATCATAGGCTTCGGCGCAGCGGCTGAAGCGGCGGGTGCCGACATCGCAGAACGCCTTACGGCCATGACGACGCTGCGGAACAGGCTGGAAGACGGGATGCGTCGCGCAGCACCCGACGTCATCGTCCATGGCGAGGGTGTCGAGCGGATCGCAAACACATGCTTCTTCAGCTTGCCGGGCCTGAAATCGGAGACGGGACAGATCGCGTTCGACCTGGAGGGGATCGCCATCTCCGCGGGCTCGGCCTGTTCGTCGGGACGCGTCGGGCAGAGCCACGTCCTTTCGGCCATGGGCTTCGACCCGGAACTCGGCGGTCTTCGGATATCGATGGGACCCGGGACGAGTGGCGCCGACGTCGAGGCGACACTCGCGGCCTTCGAGAAGATCGCCAGGCGACGACGTCCGGCCGGAGAAGTCGCCTAGGCGATATCGAAACATGCGGAAAGCTAACTTTTCGCTTGCCCAGAGGTGGGAAACAGGCCTTTTGGCCATTACATGAGGGCGGAAATTCCGTCCGAACAAAGAGGTGCCGGCGAATGCCGGCGAGAGTTGGAGAACGCGCATGCCTGCCGTCCAGGAGACAATCGATCAGGTCCGTGGGATCGATATCGATCAGTACAAATACGGCTTCGAGACCGTCATCGAAGTGGACAAGGCCCCAAAGGGCCTTTCTGAAGACATCATCCGCTTCATTTCGGACAAGAAACAGGAGCCGGAATGGATGCTGGAATGGCGGCTCGATGCCTATCGGCGCTGGCTGACCATGGAAGAGCCCACCTGGGCGCGGGTCGATTATCCGAAGATCGACTTCAACGACATCTACTACTATGCGGCGCCGAAGAACCTGACGGGTCCGACCTCTCTTGAGGAAGTCGATCCGGAACTGCTGCGCACCTACGAGAAGCTCGGCATTCCGCTCCGCGAGCAGGAAATCCTGGCGGGCGTGAAGACGTCCAAGGTCGCCGTCGACGCGGTCTTCGATTCCGTCTCGGTCGTCACCACCTTCAAGAAGGAACTTGCCAAGGCCGGCGTGATCTTCATGTCGATCTCGGAAGCAATCCGCGAGCATCCGGACCTTATCAAGAAATATCTCGGCTCCGTCGTTCCGACCACCGACAACTACTATGCGACGCTGAACGCGGCCGTCTTCACCGACGGGTCCTTCGTCTTCGTGCCGAAGGGCGTCCGCTGCCCGATGGAACTGTCGACCTACTTCCGCATCAACGAGAAGAACACCGGGCAGTTCGAGCGCACGCTGATCATCGCCGAGGAAGGCGCCTACGTTTCCTATCTCGAAGGATGCACGGCACCCCAGCGCGACGAGAACCAACTGCATGCGGCGGTCGTTGAGCTCGTGGCTCTCGATGACGCCGAAATCAAGTATTCGACGGTCCAGAACTGGTTCCCGGGCGACGCCCAGGGCAAGGGCGGGATCTACAACTTCGTCACCAAGCGCGGCGATTGCCGCGGTGCCCGCTCGAAGATTTCCTGGACCCAGGTCGAGACCGGATCCGCGATCACCTGGAAGTACCCGAGTTGCATCCTGCGCGGCGACGAGAGCCAGGGCGAGTTCTACTCGATCGCCGTCTCCAACGGCCACCAGCAGATCGATTCCGGCACCAAGATGATCCATCTCGGCAAGAACACGTCGAGCCGCATCATCTCGAAGGGTATTTCGGCCGGCAAGTCGCAGAACACCTATCGCGGCCAGGTCTCCATCCACCGTCGCGCGGAAAACGCCCGCAACTTCACCAATTGCGATTCGCTTCTGATCGGCGACAAGTGCGGTGCTCACACCGTTCCCTACATCGAGGTCAAGAACGCCTCGGGGAAGGTCGAGCACGAGGCGACGACCTCGAAGATTTCCGAGGATCAGAAGTTCTACGTCATGCAGCGCGGAATTCCCGAAGAGGAAGCCATCGCGCTCATCGTCAACGGCTTCGTCAAGGACGTCATCCAGGAACTGCCGATGGAATTCGCGGTCGAGGCGCAGAAGCTGATCGGCATCAGCCTCGAAGGCTCCGTCGGCTAACGCCACCAACTCATCACGACCGTGCGACAGCACGCAAACGACATACGTCCGAGAGGATACAAGATGCTTGAGATCAAGAACCTGCACGCCCGCATTGCCGAAGACGGCACCGAAATCATCCGCGGCCTGAACCTGACCGTGAAGCCCGGCGAAGTCGCCGCCATCATGGGGCCGAACGGCTCCGGCAAGTCGACCCTGTCCTACATCCTGTCGGGCCGTGAGGACTATGAAGTCACCGAGGGCGACATCCTCTACAACGGCGAGAGCATCCTCGAACTGGATCCCGCAGAGCGCGCCTCCAAGGGCATATTCCTGGCCTTCCAGTATCCGGTCGAAATCCCGGGTGTCGCGACCATGCAGTTTCTCAAGGTGGCGATGAACGAGCAGCGCAAGGCACGCGGCGAGGAAGAGCTGACGACCCCCGAATTCATGCGTCGGGTGAAGGAAGCCGCCGCGAAGCTCAAGATCGACCCCGCCATGCTCCGCCGCCCGCTCAACGTCGGTTTCTCCGGTGGCGAGAAGAAGCGCGCCGAGATCCTGCAGATGGCTCTTCTCGAGCCGCAGCTCTGCATTCTCGACGAAACCGACTCCGGTCTCGACATCGACGCGCTGAAGATCGTCGCCGATGGCGTCAATGCGCTGAAGTCGCCCGATCGTGCCGTGATCGTCATCACCCATTACCAGCGCCTCCTGGAATACATCGTGCCGGACACCGTGCACGTTCTCTACAAGGGCCAGGTGGTTCGCACCGGCACCAAGGATCTTGCCCTCGAACTCGAAGCCAATGGCTATGCCGACATCATCGGGGAAGCGGCCTGATTTCGGGAAGGATGTGAACATGAACATTCAGACGACCACCCGCCTCACGGCGGCGGAAACGGCCCTGATCGAAGCCTATACGGAACAGGTCGGCGATCTGCCGGGCAACGGAACCGTTGCGGGCTCGCGCGACCGGCTGCTCGATGACCTGAAGACTTCGGGCCTGCCGACGCGCCGCGTCGAGTCCTGGCACTATACGGACCTGCGTACGCTGCTTCGGGCGATACCGGCGCCGCTGCCGGCAGCGCCGTCGCTTCAGACGCTGGCGCCGCTGGTTGAAGGCGCACGCGTGCTGCCGGTCCTGCAGGGCGAGTGCGATGCGTCCGCATCTGTCGAGGGCGCCGAGGTGTCCCGATTTGCCGACGCCCTGCTCGACGGTACCGCGGCCGCGGCGCTTGTCGCTCTCGACCGCGACGATGCGATCGGCAGGATCAACGGCAGCCTGGTTCGCGACGGTTACGCGATCTCCGTGCCGGCCGGCGCAGAAATCGAGGCGCCGATCGAACTCCAGGCGATCCATGGCGGAGGGCAGGTTCACACCCGCTTTCCGGTGACCTTCGGCGCAGGCGCCAAGGCCACGATCATCGAGCGTCACCGCTCGGTGACCGGCGATGCGGCCTTCGTTTCGACGATCAGCGAGATCACGCTGGAGGACGGCGCCGAGGCAGTCTGGATCATCCTGCAGGAGCAGGGTGCGGAGGATACGCATCTGGCGCAGATCCGGGTGCGGTTCGGGGCCGAAGCCAAGCTGAAGCTCTTCCTCGTCAATGCCGGCGGCAAGCTCGTGCGGCAGGAACTGAGGATCGATGTCGAGGGCGAGGGCAGCGAACTGACGCTTCGCGGCGTCAACCTTCTCGGCCAGGAGACCCATACCGACGTCACCCTGGTGCTCGGCCACAACGTTCCCCACACGACGTCGACCGAGACGATCCGCAACGTCGTGTTCGACCGCGCACGCGGCGTCTTCCAGGGCATGATCCGGGTCGCTCCGGATGCCCAGAAGACCGACGCCAAGATGGCCTGCAACACGCTCCTGCTCACCGATGACGGCGAATTCTCCGTCAAGCCGGAGCTCGAGATCTTCGCGGACGACGTGATCTGCGGACACGGCGCGACGGTCGCGGACATCGACAAGAACCACCTCTATTATCTTCGCTCCCGCGGCATTCCGGAGAAGACGGCGCGCGCCATGCTCGTCAACGCCTTCGTGGCCGAGGTGATCGAGGAACTCGACGAGGAGAACCTGGTGGAGGCCCTTGAGGCCGTCATCTCGAACTGGCTGGAGAAGCATGCCTGACATGGACCAGATCACACCCGCGACTGCCTACGACGTCGAAGCGATCCGCCGGGATTTCCCGATCCTGGCGCGCGAGGTCTATGGCAAGCCGCTGGTGTATCTGGACAACGGGGCATCGGCGCAGAAGCCCCAGGTGGTCATCGACGCTGTCGCGAACGCGTATTCGAACGAATATGCCAATGTCCACCGGGGCCTGCATTTCCTCTCCAATGCGGCAACGGATGCCTATGAAGGCGCTCGCGAGAAGGTACGGCGTTTCCTGAATGCGTCGTCGGTGGACGAGATCGTCTTCACGAAATCCTCCACCGAGGCGATCAACACCGTCGCCTACGGCTGGGGCATGCCGAACATCGGCGAGGGCGACGAGATCGTCCTCACCATCATGGAGCATCACTCCAACATCGTCCCCTGGCACTTCATCCGGGAACGGCAGGGGGCGAAGCTCGTATGGGTCCCGGTCGACGACGACGGCGCCTTCCACGTCGAGGACTTCGAGAAGTGCCTGACGGAGAAGACCAAGCTCGTCGCCGTCACCCACATGTCGAATGCACTCGGCACGGTCGTTCCGGTCAAGGAGATCTGCAGGATCGCCCACGAGCGGGGCATCCCCGTGCTCGTCGATGGCAGCCAGGGCGCCGTGCACATGCCGGTGGACGTGCAGGACATCGACTGCGACTGGTACGTGATGACCGGCCACAAGCTCTACGGTCCCTCCGGGATCGGCGTACTCTACGGGAAGATGGACCGGCTGAAGGAAATGCGTCCCTTCCAGGGCGGCGGCGAGATGATCGTCGACGTCAGCG
>JAEZHO010000001.1 GCA_023416545.1 Pseudomonadota bacterium | reverse complement strand
TACCGTTGTCGAGATGGAGGTCCCAACGGCGGCCGGCGACGCGGACATAGGCGCGAACGCGGCTGCCCAACTCGGGCCATCCCGACAGTTCCTCCACGAAGGCGGCAGCCCTCGTCTCGGCGTCGCGACCGACGAAGAGCGGCAGCGAGGCGAACTTGCCGTCGCGCAGCGGGCCGATGATGGCGCCGTTGCGCTCGATCAGCGACAGCTCGTTGCCGTGCTGCCAGATCCCGAAAGCCTTGCGCTCCTTGAGCGTGACCTCGATCGTCTTCGGATAGACCTTGCGGACTTCCGCATACTCGACCCAGGGAAGTTCGGAGAGCTTCTTGCGGGCGGCCTCGATGTCGAGGGCGACGAGCGAGGTCGTGCCGTCCAGACCGAGGAGCTGCAGGATGACGATTTCCGACGTCTGCTCGTTGCCCGAAACCCGGACATCCTCGATCGCGAAACCAGCCGAGGCGGTCACCGCCTGCGAGACGACTTCCGTGTGACCACCGACGGACATGCCGTAGAGACCGACCATGCCCATGAATGCGAAGGTCGAGACCGTCCCGATATGACGCGGAATGTGAACGCGTCCCGTGGCCAGACTGACGGCAAAACGGACCACGCGACGGAGCGGACGCGGCAGAACGCGACGATCCTCACCCGCGGGGAAAGCCAGGGGAACAGCACCCCTGAAACCGACAGAACTTTTGCGGCTCAACGCAGACACGACGCGTCCTCCACCATCCAACGCACGAGATCACCGAACGACAGGCCGGCATCCGCGGCCATTTCGGGCACCAGCGAGGTGGGCGTCATGCCGGGCTGGGTATTGACCTCCAGCCAGATCACTTCGCCATCCTCGGAAAAGCGGTCGTCGTAGCGAAAGTCCGAACGACTCACGCCACGGCACCCCAATGCCTGATGCGCCTTCAGGGCCAAGGATTGAATCTTTTGGTAAACATTCGATGAAATCCGGGCGGGCAGAATATGGGTCGACCCGCCATCCGCATACTTCGCGTCGTAGTCGTAGAAGGCGTTGCCGGTCGGAACCACCTCGGTGACGCCGAGCACCTTGTCGCCCATGACGCCGCAGGTCAGCTCGCGACCATGGACGTAACGCTCGACCATCACCGCGTCACCGTAGCGCCACTCGTCCGACCCGAGGATTTGCGGCGGGTGCGACTGGTCGGCCTTGACGATGACGACGCCGAAGGACGAACCTTCGCGAACGGGCTTGACGACGTAAGGCGGCTCGATCGGATGACGGTTGCCGATATCGAAGCGGGTCATCACCCGCGCCTCGGCGACCGGCAGCCCTGCGGCCTTGACGACATGCTTGGCCTGACCCTTGTCCATGGCGAGCGCCGAGGCAAGGACGCCCGAATGCGTGTAGGGAATCTGAAGATATTCCAGGACGCCCTGGATCGTGCCGTCCTCGCCGAAAGGGCCGTGGAGGGCGTTGAAGGCGACGTCCGGACGAAGTTCGGAGAGCACGGCGGACACGTCGCGATCGACATCGACGCGCGTCACCCGATAGCCCTCGGCCTCGAGGGCCTCAGCGCAGGCGGCGCCCGAAGACAGGCTCACGGGCCGCTCGGAGGAAAACCCTCCCATCAGAACAGCCACATGCTTGCCACTCATCGAACGACCTCCGGAAAACCACGCACCTTGCACAGCCTTGCTTGCGCGGACCTGTTCCCGTTGCGATTCCGGACCCCGTCGCGCAGGTTCCATACTGCCGGCATATGGTTAACAAACCGTTTACTTTCGTTAACCGGCAGCGAAAAGGCGTGGAATTTCAATCGTTCCCGCCGGCAGCATGAATCTGATTCCAGACATGAAAAAAGGCTGCCAACCCTATGGTCCGGCAGCCTTTTGTCAGAAAAGACTAATTCAGCACTGTCAGCTGGCAGCGCCCTGGAATGGCTTCACCTCGCGGCCGGGCATGAAGATGCCGAGCCGCTTGATCTCCCATTCGAGCTTGATTCCGGAGTGATCGAAGACTCGCTGGCGAACGGTCTCGCCGAGATATTCCAGGTCGTAGCCGCTCGCATTGCCGGTGTTGATCATGAAATTGCAGTGGAGCGACGACATCTGCGCGCCCCCGCAGACGAGCCCACGGCAACCGGCTTCGTCGATCAGCTTCCAGGCGGAATGGCCGTCCGGGTTCTTGAAAGTCGAACCGCCGGTCTTTTCCTTGACCGGCTGGACGGTCTCCCGGTGCTGGCGCACCGCATCCATCTCCTGACGGATGTTGGCGCGCTCGTCCGGATAGCCTTCGAAGATTGCGTGGGTGAAGATCAGGTCGGCCGGTGCGCCCGACTTGCGGTAGCCGTAGCCCATCTGCGCCTTGTCGAGGACATGGATATTACCCTGCCGGTCGACGGCGTGGACCTCCACGACGCGGTCCGCCGTTTCGGTGCCGTTCGCCCCGGCATTCATCCGAAGCGCGCCGCCGATCGAGCCGGGAATGCCGTAGTAGAACGCGAACCCGCCGATGTCGTGGTCCATCGCCATGGCCGCGACGTGCTTGTCGGGGCAGATGGTGCCGGCGCGGATGCGGTTTTCCCCGGCGAGGTCGACCTGGCCGAACCCCTTCGCCGAGAGGCGCAGCACGACGCCCGGAATGCCTCCGTCGCGAACGAGCAGGTTCGAGCCCACTCCCACGACCGTCAGCGGGACCTCCGCCGGAAGGATCTTCAGGAACGCGACGAGATCGTCGACGTCGTGCGGCTGGAACATCAGTTCAGCCAGTCCGCCGGCCTGGAACCAGGTGACGCGGTCCATCGGCGCGTCCGGCGTCAGCCGTCCGCGAAGATCCTTGACGCCTTCACCGAGCGAGGCCAGCAGTTTTTCACCATGCACCTGCTTCATTACGACTGTCCCGATATGCTTTCCAATTCCCTGGGCAGTGCCGCCGCCCATTGCGTGATGTTGCCGGCTCCCAAAAGAACCACGAAATCACCCGGGTTCGCAATGCCTGCGATGATAGGGGCAAGCTCGCCGGGACCCGAAATATAACGCGCGTCTCGATGGCCCGCGGCGCGGATCTTGCCGACCAGCGGCTCGGAGCCGACGCCGTCGATCGGATCTTCCCCGGCCGCGTAGACCGGCGCCAGGATCACGCTGTCGGCGTCGTTGAAACAGGTCGCGAACTCCTCGAAGAGGCTGTTGAGGCGGCTGTAGCGATGCGGCTGGTGCACGGCGATGATCCGCCCCGAGCACGATTCCCGCGCCGCCCGCAGCACCGCCCGGATCTCGACCGGATGGTGGCCGTAGTCGTCGAAGACGGAAACCCCGTTCCAGGTCCCGGTCAGCGTGAAGCGACGCTTGACGCCGCCGAAGGCCGCCAGCCCCTTGCGGATGCCATCCTCGGAAATGCCGAGCCGGTTGGCGACGGCGATGGCCGCGGTCGCATTGGAAATGTTGTGACGGCCGGGCATCGGCAGGGCGAGGTCCTTGAAGCTGAAGACCCGGCCGGTGCGGCGGCGGCGGATCTCCACGTCGAAGATCGCCTTCGTGCCTTCCATGCGGATGTTGGAGAAACGCACGTCGGCCTGCGGGTTCTCGCCGTAGGTGATGATCTTGCGATCCTCGATCCGCGCCGCGAGCGCCTGGACTTCCGGATGATCGATGCACAGCACCCCGAACCCGTAGAACGGCACGTTCTCGACGAACTGCCTGAAGGCCTCGCGGACGGCATCGAAACTGCCGTAATGGTCGAGATGCTCGGGATCGATATTGGTGACCACCGCGACATCCGCCGGCAGTTTCAGGAAGGTCCCGTCCGACTCGTCCGCCTCGACCACCATCCACTCGCCCTCGCCCATTCGGGCATTGGTCCCGTAGGCGTTGATGATGCCGCCGTTGATGACGGTGGGGTCGAGGTTGCCGGCGTCGAGCAACGTCGCGACCATCGAGGTCGTCGTCGTCTTGCCGTGCGTGCCGCCGATGGCGATCGCATTGCGGAAGCGCATCAGCTCGGCGAGCATTTCCGCGCGCCGGACGACGGGCAGGAAGCGTTCGCGCGCGGCGACGAGTTCCGGGTTGTCCTTCCTGATCGCGGTCGACACGACGACGACCTCGGCGTCGCCGAGGTTTTCGGCCTGATGGCCGACGCTGACCGGAATACCCTTCTCGCGCAGCCGCTGGACATTGGCATTGTCCGACTGGTCGGAACCCTGGACCCGATGCCCGAGGTTATGGAGTACCTCGGCGATACCGCTCATTCCGATGCCGCCGATGCCGATGAAATGAACGAGCCCGATGGCCTTCGGCATCTTCATGAATGTGCTCCTTTGAACGTCTCGATCGGTTGACGGCCGGAAATAGCTACAACCAGGTCGGCGAGCAAGGCCGACGCATCCGGATGTCCCGCCTGGCGGGCCGAAGCCGCCATCCGTTCGAGGCGCTCCGGTTCCTTCATCGCCGACGAGATCATCCCGGCCAGCCGTTCGGGCGACAGGTCCGCCTGCGCGACAACCTCCGCCCCGCCCTTGGCCACGAGCGCCGCGGCATTGGCCGCCTGGTCGTGGTCGAGCGCATGCGGATAGGGAACGAATATCGCCGGCCGTCCGACAACGGCGACTTCCGAAACGGTGGAGGCGCCGGACCGGCTTATGACGAGATGCGCCGCCCGCATGCGTTCGGCCATGTCGCCGAAGAAAGGCGATACCTCGGCCGGAATACCGAGCGAACGATACTTCTCCGCGACGGCCTTCTGATCCTCCGCGCGCGCCTGCTGCGTGACCCGAAGCCTGGATCGGTCGGCACCGTCGAGCAGCGCGATCGCCGCGGGCACGGCGGAGGAGAAGAACTGCGCGCCCTGGCTGCCGCCGAAGACGAGGAGGCGGAATTCGTCGG
>JAEZHO010000425.1 GCA_023416545.1 Pseudomonadota bacterium | reverse complement strand
CCCGCTTGGGCGGCGCATTGAAAAGCCGACCGTAATCGCGCGTGAAGTGGGAGCTGCTTTCGTAGCCGACTTCGAAGGCGGCCATGCTTGCCGTCAGGCCTTTCTCCCGCATCAACCGCCGCGCCTCGATGAGGCGGAGGCGTTTCTGGTACTGGGTCGGGGTGAGGGACGTGACGGCCTTGAAGTGCTTGTGAAACGCCGTCGGGCTCATTGCCACGGCCTCCGCCAGCCGGGCGATCGGAAGCTTGGAGCGGAACTCGGAGCGAAGCAGGGTGATTGCCGGCGCGAGCCGACCGACCCGGCTGTCGCGACGGGCATTGTTGACCAGCGCTCCGCCGTGAGGGCCGGCCAGCAGCCAGTAATGCAGTTCCTTCATGATGCCGGGTTTCAGGAGGGGGGCCGCCTGTGGCCGGTCGATCAGCCGCATCAGCCTCTCGATGCAGCCGAGAAGTGCCGCGCCGGTATCTTCCACGAAGAGCGTGCCCTCCTGGGGCGGCTGCTGCAGAAGCCGTTCGTCCATCTCCGCGGAGAGTTCGCGAATGAGGGACATGTCCAGTTCGATCGCGACCGCGATATAGGGCTCGGCCGGGCTTGCGCGAACGATCCGGCCGGCGACCGGCATGTCCGCGCTGACGATCACCGCCTGGCCGGCGCTGAAGGTCTCGTCCTCCGTGCCGACGACGATGCGCTTTGCTCCCTGGAGGACGAGACAGATCAGGGGGCGATAGACCGAGTGCATGACGCCACCGGGGGTATCGACACACATCATCCGCAGATCGGCCATGGCGTCAGGGCCAGACCATCCTCGTTTGCATGGCGACCTGCGTAGGTCCGGACGGCGTCTTTCAGGGAGGTCATTCGCCGTTCTCCACATGTCTGCGGCAGCAGCTGCGTTCAGGCCTAATAAAAGCAGACGCGTGGAATAAGGCAAGTCTTGTGCAGCATGCGGCAAGCTCCAGCGTCGCCGCTGCCCTATGCTGACCGCATATCGAGAGGTGCATTTTCAAGGAGGAGCGGTCCATGGACAAGCAGGATGATCGAAATGCCGTGCGGGAACTGTTGCCCGTCACCCGGCGCACGGTAATTCTCAGCGGTTCTGTAGCGGGAGCGATGGCGTTCGTGGGGATGGAAAGGCCGGTCGCAGCTCAGTCGGCCGCCTTGCAGGCACCGGTGGAATTCCTGCCGCGCGTTCCGGTCTCGTTTTCGGTCAACGGCGTCCCGCAGGCACTTGAACTCGACCCGCGGACCTCGCTGCTCGACGCCCTCAGGGAGACCATCGGTCTGACCGGGACCAAGAAGGGCTGCGACCACGGGCAATGCGGCGCCTGTACCGTCCATGTCGACGGCCGTCGCGTCGTCTCCTGCCTGACGCCGGCGGTCCAGGTTCTCGAACGCGATGTCACCACGATCGAGGGACTTTCGACGGATGATGCCCTGCACCCCATGCAGCAGGCCTTTATCGATCACGACGCGCTTCAGTGCGGCTACTGCACGCCGGGCCAGATCATGGCGGGTGTCGCCTGCGTTCGCGAAGGCCACGCCTCGAGCGCCGACGAAATACGCGAATACATGAGCGGCAATCTCTGTCGCTGCGGTGCCTATCCCGGGATTGTCGCGGCCATCCATGATGCCGCGCTGGTCATGGAGGGTTGAACGATGCAACCCTTCGTCTATGCGCGCCCCCCCGATCTGCGTTCGGCCGTGGCCGGCCTCGGCGAGAATGCCGAAGGAACCCGGCTGCTTGCAGGCGGCACCACGCTCTATGACCTGATGAAGCTCGATGTCGAGCGGCCGGTCCGCATCATCGACATCAACAGGCTCACCGAGCTTGCGGAGATCCAGACCACCGGTGACGAACTGGTTCTCGGCTCCCTCGCCCGCATGAGCGACGTCGCGGCCGATCCGCGTCTTGTCGCTGAGGTTCCGGTTCTCTCCGAAGCGCTCTGGAAAGCCGCGTCGCAGCAAGTGCGAAATATGGCCAGTCTCGGCGGCAACCTGCTGCAGCGGACCCGATGTGCCTATTTCCGCCATGGCGAACCCTTCGCCTGCAACAAGCGGGTGCCCGGCTCGGGATGTTCCGCCCTGGAGGGGCTGAACCGCGGCCATGCGCTCTTCGGCGGCTCGGAGGCCTGCATTGCGACCTATCCTGGGGATCTCGCCGTCGCTCTGATGGCTCTCGACGCCGAGGTGGACGTCACCGGCCCCGGGGGCGACCGTTCGATGCCGATCGCCCGGCTTCACATGCCGCCGGGCGATACTCCCGACAGGGAGACAAGCCTCCTGCCGAACGAGATCATCACCAGAATTCGCGTCCCGGTCGGCCATATCGGTCGCGCCTCCACCTATCACAAGATCCGGGATCGAGAATCCTATGCCTTTGCGGTGGTCTCGGCGGCCGTGGCGGTGAACGTCGAGGACGGCGTCGTCTCCGATGCCCGCATCGCGCTCGGTGGCGTCGCGACCGTTCCCTGGCGTGCCCGCGGCGCCGAGCAATCGCTGGTCGGCAGGGCGCTGACGCCGCAGACAGCGCGCGAAGCGGGCGAGCTTGCTTTCGCGGAGGCGGTTCCTCGCGAGCACAATGCCTTCAAGGTCGAACTTGGCGCGAACGTCGTCAGGGATGCGCTTTTAATCGCCAACGGGAGGGCTTGAAATGCAGGGTGTACCCTATCCGGAAATTCCCCGTGTCGACGCAAGGGACAAGGTGCGGGGCCGGGCAATCTTCGGAACCGACAACAATCTTCCCGGCATGGCGCACGGTGCCTTCGCGACCGCGACCATCGGCAAGGGCCGCATCACCGGCATGGATCTTGCGGACGCGCGCCGCGTCGAAGGGGTTAGGCTTATCCTCACCCACGACCAGGCGGGGCATCTCCAGCCGGCTCGCTTCATCATGAAGCACGGCTATGCGTTCCAGAGCCATTCGCCCGTCCTGACGCCGCTCGTCGCCTATCGCGGGCAACCGGTGGCGATGGTCGTCGCCGATACGCTGGAGGCGGCAATCGAGGCCGCGTCGCGCATCCGGGTGGACTACGAGGAAGAAGCCTTCGCCGCGACGATGGACAGCGAACTGGCCGATCCGGTGCCGCAGGCCGAGGCCGGTACGTCCTGGCCTATTCCGGACCTTGTCGTCGGGGATGCCGCCGCCGCGTTCGAGCAGGCCGGAGCAAAGATCGACGCGACCTACACCATGGCCACCCAACACCAGAACCCCATCGAGCTGATCGGCACGGTGGCCCGATGGGAAGGGGACCGGCTGACCATATTCGAAGGCACGCAAAATGCCGGGGCATGCAAATTCGGCCTCGCCGAACAGCTGGGAATACCGGCGGAGCAGATCGAGGTGATATCCCCGTATATCGGCGGCGGATTTGGACAGAAGAACACCATGCAGTCCCAGACCGTTCTCGCCGCATTCGCCGCGCGAGAGCTCGGGCGGCCCGTGAAGGTCGTGGTGCCGCGGCGCCAGATCTTCCACGATTCCAGTTATCGGCCGGCATCGCGCCAGCGCGTGCGCCTGGCTGCGGGTCCCGACGGCCGGTTCCGGGCGGCGCTCTACGATATCGACGCCCAGACCTCGATGCATGATTTCTTCCAGGCCGAGCAGGCCGATACGGTCGCGCGGCATTATGACTTCGGCACCTTCCAGAGCTTCGCCCGGCTGGTCCGTACCGACACGCCGACGCCGGGTTACATGCGCGGTCCCTTCGAACATGCGGCAGCCTTTGCCATCGAGAGCGCCGTCGACGAACTTGCCTACGTGCTGGGCATGGACCCCCTCGAGATCCGGCTGCGGAACGATACCGCTACCGACATGGTGGAAGGTCTGCCGCATTCCTCGAGACACCTGTCGGAATGCCTGAGGCGCGGCGCGGCGATGTTCGGCTGGGACCGGCGAAACCCTCAGCCGGGCTCGATGGTCGCCGAGAACGGTGACCTGATCGGCATGGGCGTCGCGGTCGGCCTTTATACCGGCTCCGGTGGACCCAATCGCGCGCGTCTGCGCGCAACCCGTGACGGCGTCATAGAAATCAGCCTCGGCGTACACGAGATGGGCCAGGGTATCCGGACTGCGATCGCCAACGTCGTGTCCCGTCATCTCAACGTCCCGCCGGAGCAGGTGACGGCCATCATCGGCGACACCCGGGGGGTGCCGCAGATGCTGACCGCGGGCTCCTGGGGGACCTCGTCATCCATTCCGGCGGCGGAGGCCGCCTGCGAAGCCTTGCAAAAGGCGCTGGCGGAACTCGGCACCAATGCACCAACGGGAGCCGCTCCCGCCGAGATCCTGAGGCTTGCGCAGCGGGATGAACTCATCGTCGAGGCGGCGACGGTTGCGCCGGGACAAACCAACGAGGCACTGGCGGAGATCGATACCGGGCATGTGGCGCCGACCGGTCCCGTCTATCCCGCGTTCACGACCTACAGTCACGCCGCGCATTTCGTTGAAG
>JAEZHO010000424.1 GCA_023416545.1 Pseudomonadota bacterium | reverse complement strand
GGTGCGGCGACCCCGCTGCACCAGACATCCAGCCCGGTGCCGAGAACGCCTTCGGCATCGCGCACGACGCCGTCCGTCACCAGTCCGGCAACGCCCTTCTTGACCATGCGCGAGCAGAGGATATCGCCGAAGATGCCGGCATCGAGCACGCCCATGGCGTCGGCCACGGCGACGCAGCCTTCCGGCATGGCCTCGATTGCGGCGCGGGTGGAGATCGGCGAGGACCAGCTCTCGGGCGTGGCGAGGTCTTCTCGGGCGGGCACGAAGCGGAGCGTGAAGGCGGGGCCGACGACGCGTCCCTGTCCGGGCTTCAGCGGCATGGTGCCGCGCATCCAGACATTGCGCAGGCCCTTCTTGAGGAGAACGGTGGTCAGCGTCGCGGTGGAAACGCCCTTGAGCGTCTCGACGATCTTCGGATCAAGCATGCAAAATTCCTCGGCACTCGGCGACGGACTGCCCGTCACGGCCGCGGATATTCTGTTGTCCGACAAGATGCGTCAAGCGAAGGCCGATGGCTTTCCGTTCGCCTCTACCGGTCCCGATCCGGCTCTCGGTCGGTGTCCCCGTTCTGGAAGATCCGGCGGTCCTCCTCGGCGTCCCCGACGTCGAATTCCTTCACGGGCGATATCGGGGAATTACCCGAAATCCCTGCCTGCTTGTCGGTCTTTTCGGGTTTCTTCTCGCGATCCTGCCTGCGGATATCGTCCATGGTCTTCCTCCTGGTTTTGCAGGAAAACGAACGAAGGGCGGCTTTGTTCGGCGAGGGAAGATATGATGGCGAGAAGTCGCGTTGTCGCGGGCCTCGTCCCGTCTGCGCCTGCTGTCGGCCCTTGCCGGCCTAGCGGAACCACCGCTCCGCTGCCGACAGAAGCTCGTCCTCGGACCTTACCCCGTCCTGAAACAGGCGCACCAGCAGCATTGCGAGCTCATCCGGATGGGTGTCGTGCTCCGGCACGACCTGCGCGAAAACCCGCTCGAGCAAGGCAAGATCATCGGGGCGGAGATGAATGTCGGAAGGAACACGGCCACGCATGACCACACGCTACGGTCGGTGGATCATTTAGGCAAGAGCGTGTGGTAAGTGGTGCCGCTTACGTGACTCGAACACGTGACCCCATCATTACGAATGATGTGCTCTACCGACTGAGCTAAAGCGGCATAAGGCAGGACCCGGCGAGCCGGCTGCGATGTGATGGGGCTGATACAGGCAAAGATCGCCGATTTCAAGCCGGGATTTCATCGCGCCGGAAATTTACCGTGCGGCGCGCTTCAGGCGCAGAGCCGTTGCCGTTCGGCGATGTATTCCTGCTCCAGCCTGTCGACGAGTTGCGCTACCGGAACGACCTCCTTCACGGAGCCCACCCCCTGTCCCGCGCCCCATATGTCCTTCCAGGCCTTCGCGCCGGTCGTCGCCTTCTCGAAGTCCATCTTGGAGGGATCGGCGACGGGAAGGTTCTCCGGGTCCATGCCCGAAGCCAGGATCGAGCCCTTCAGGTAGTTACCGTGGATGCCGGTGAAATAGTTCGAGTAGACGATGTCGGCCGCCTTGGAATCGGCGATCATCTGCTTGTAGGCGTCCGCGGCGCGCGCCTCTTCCGTGGCGATGAACGGGGTCCCTATGTAGGCCATGTCGGCGCCCATGGCCTCGGCCGCCAGGATCCCGCCACCGGTTCCGATCGCGCCGGCAAGCAGCAGCGGTCCGTCGAACCATTCGCGGATCTCCTGCACAAGCGCGAAGGGCGACAATGTGCCGGCATGCCCGCCGGCACCCGTCGCCACCGCGATCAGCCCGTCGGCGCCCTTGCGGATAGCCGAATTGGCGTGCCGGTTGTTGATCACGTCGTGCAGGACGATGCCGCCATAGGAATGCACCGCGGCGTTGACCTCGGGAACCGCGCCCAGCGAGGAGATGACGATCGGCACCTTGTACTTCACGCACATCATCAGGTCGTGCTCGAGGCGCTTGTTGGACGTGTGCACGATCTGGTTGACGGCGAAGGGCGCCGCCGGCCGGTCCGGATTGGCCGCGTCATGGGCCGCAAGTTCTTCCGTGATCATCGCCAGCCATTCGTCGAGCTGGCTCTCGGGCCGTGCGTTGAGCGCCGGGAAGGCGCCCACCACGCCGGCCTTGCACTGCGCCAGCGTAAGCGCGGGATGGGAGATGATGAACAGCGGAGACGCCACGACCGGCAGGCGCAGTTTGTCCTTCAGGATGGGTGGCAGCATCGGATCCTCCTCGATTGACGTTTACGCAAACGTAAATCTCACTAGCAGAGCCGTGCGCGTTCGAAAAGGGTAGCCTGTCATGCCGCCTGAGGCGGGCGCCTCGGATTCGACGGAATGCCGGTGCTTGCAGTTCGCGACCGGAAAGATTACCGAAACGTAAAGGCACTCACCTCGCGACAGGCGATGACAGGGCAGGATTGGAATTGAGCGGTTTGGAAACAGCGATCAGGAACGCGTTGGAAAAGTCCGAGCGCGCCAATCCCGATGTCAGGGCCCGCATCTACCAGTCCGCGCGCCAGGCCCTGGACGCGGGGCTGAAGAAGCAGGGCGTCTCCGACCCGCAGGTCGTCCTGGCCCAGCACCAGCGGCTGGAAGAGAAGATCCGCGAGATCGAGATGGAGGAGCGGCGGGCCGAAGTCTCCGCCCAGCCGGCTCCCCCCGCGCCCAGGCCCCCCGTGGTTTCCCCCGCGGTCCCCCCAGCGGTCCCCCCTGTGGTCCCTCCCGTCGTCACGGTGGCGCCCGTGGCGGCGCCGGCCGCGGCACCCTCGATAGCGCCCCCGGTTGCGCCCGATGCTTCAAGGCAGCCACCCGGGTCCCGCATGTCGGAGCCTCGGGATGCTTCCATCCTGGGCGGAGCGACGCGCGATGCCGGACGTCCGTCACCCGGCGCGCCTCAGGTCGCCGCCGCTTCGGGTCTCGACAGCCTGCGCGCCGATCGCGATGGTCATTTCGATGCCGCCCCGGAACCGCAGCCTGTCCCGGCACAGGCCCCTGCGCGCCAGGGCCGCGAACGAAACCGCGCAAGCGAGAAGCGTTCCCGCGACGAGACGCTGCTCGAAACCCGCCCGGAGCGGACGGCGAAGCCGCGTCGGCGCCGCAGCTTCCTGTCCGTTCTGATGGCATGGCTCGTCTTCTTCGTGCTTGTCGGGCTCGCCGTCTGGTGGGCTTATTCTTCCGGCCTCGTCCAGCAATCGCTCCAGCAGGCCCTCGACGCCGCCGAGCGGTCGACGGCCGGCCAGTCGTCCGATCTTGGCAGCGGCGGCACCCAGAACGGTTTCTCCGAAGCATGGACGGAGATTTTCGCCGGTGGAGACGCGGCGTCGCTCCAGGGCGGTACAGCCTCGCGCGTCGAGCCGGTAGCGATCCAGGACGGCACCGCATCCCGGGTAATGTCCGGTGCGTCCGGCTCGGCGGGTGATGTTTCGGTTTCCGTTCCGGCGGAAATCCTGCAGGAACTGGCGGGCAAGTCCTCCACGATCGCGCTGACCGTCCAGTCGGCAACAGAATCCCCGGTGCAGTTCTCGGTCCGTTGCGATTTCGGCAGCCTCGGTGAATGCCCGCGCCATCGCTTCACGGCAGGGCAGGAGCGGGCGGATGTCCTGCTGCGCGTCACCTTCGAGCGGTCCATCGCGCCGAACGCGCCCGGCAGGCTTCTGATCAATACCGGCATAGACCAGGCCGAGGGGGCGATCCTCCTGCATTCGGTGCGGGTGCTTCCGGGGCAATAGCCTCAGCGGATGAAGTCGAGGCCCTTGCCGAGGATCTTGTGGTCGATCTCTCCGATCGCCTTCTTGTCCCGCCCCTCGTAATCGATCGACAGCAGGATGTGACGCATCACGTTGACCCGCGCCCTGCGCTTGTCGTTGGAATTCACCACCGTCCAGGGTGCATGCTTCGTGTGCGTCTTCTTCAGCATGCGGTCGCGGGCTTCGGTGAACTCGTCCCACTTCGTCAGCGCCGCGATGTCCATCGGCGAAAGCTTCCAGATCTTCAGCGGATCATGCCGCCGGTCGTGGAAGCGCTTCAGCTGCATTTCCTGGCCGATGTTCAGCCAGAACTTGAAGAGGTGGATACGGTCGTCGACGAGGAGACCTTCGAAATGGGGCACCTCGTCCAGGAAGGTCTTGCACTGCTTGGGCGTGCAGAACCCCATCACCGGCTCCACCACTCCGCGGTTGTACCAGGAACGGTCGAAGAGAACGATCTCCCCGGCAGTCGGGAAATGGGCCACGTAGCGCTGGAAGTACCACTGGCCGGCTTCCGCTTCCGTCGGTTTCGGCAGTGCCACGAGACGCGCCGACCGTGGATTGAGATAGGCGCGTATGGAAAAGATCGTGCCGCCCTTGCCGGCCGCATCGCGGCCCTCGAACAGGGCCATCATCCGCTTGCCGCTCTTGTTCAGCCAGAACTGCAGCTTGACCAGTTCGATCTGCAGCCGCTTCAGCGTCTCGGCGTAGTCGTCCTTGTCCATCTTGTCGTCATAGGGGTAGCCGCCGGAGGCCAGCGCCTTTTCGTCTATCCAGTCCGGCAGCTGCGGATCGTCGATGTCGAAGACGCGGCGGCGCCCGTCAATCTCGATGTCGACCGAACGGTCCTGGCTTGAGCTGCTCACGGCCTTCTCCTCCGGCTGAAAACATGGGCCCCACGGGCACGCCGGTTCATTTTATCGTTCATAGGCCGGGCGTCGATGTATATCTGTCATGTGGCCGGGCTAAGAGCCGAAATTTATGGAGCGGGAGGTGATTTGCTCATGGCATCCGAGTGGGGGACCTTGTTCGGGAAGCGTGTCGGCGGCTCTTGGCCGCTTTTGCTTGC
>JAEZHO010000348.1 GCA_023416545.1 Pseudomonadota bacterium | reverse complement strand
CAGCCGCGCAACGTGATGAGCGTCTCGCCGCTCGCGATGGTGGACAACTCGGACGACGACGAGGTGCCGGCGCCCGAACCCGTAGATAGCCTTACCACCGCAACGACCTCGGCCCTGGGGGACGAGGAGGAACGCGGAAGGCTGCTCGAGATCCAGCCCTTCCCCGGGAAGAGTGCGTTTCGCCTGCTGCATGTCACCAATGGCCGCGCACTGATCGAGGACGGCGCCGGCATGTACATGGTGCGGGTAGGTTCGATCCTGCCCGACAACAGCAAGCTCGCCCGGATCGAACAGCGCGACGGCAGATGGGCGATCGTCACATCGTCCGGCGAGATCTACGAGGATCAGGGCGCGGCGCGTCCGTAAGTCCCACGCAAGATTACCTGCATATTCTCCAGGCAGAACGATGGAGAAGCCCTATGCAACCGATTCAACTATTCGCGCTCGCGTCCCGGCAGGCTGAATGGCTTTCGGTCCGTCAGGAGGTCGTGGCGACCAACATCGCCAATGCCAATACGCCCGAATTCCGAGCCAAGGACATCACGCCGTTCAATGCCGTCCTGGCCGAGACCCAGGGCAGCATGGCCCGGACCCATCCGGGTCACCTGGCCGCCAGCCGTTACTCCCAGGATATCGAGGTCAGCGAAAAGGACCTGAACAACGAGATCGGCCTTCAGGAGTCCGGCAACACGGTGGCTCTTTCCGAAGAACTCTCCAAGACAGGGGAGATCAAACGACAGTACGAGCTCAGCACGAGCCTCGTGAAGTCTTTCCATAGCATGATGCTCATGACGGTAAGAAGGTAAAGCAATGGATCCGCTTTCAGCCGCTTCCAAGATCGCGGGGTCGGGCCTTGAGGCCCAGGCGACCCGCCTGCGAATAGTTTCAGAGAATATCGCCAACGCCCGCTCCTCGGGCGACACCCCCGGCGCCGACCCATACCGGCGCAAGACGATCACCTTCGGTGCGGAGCTCGATCGCGCCGCGGACGTCGAACTCGTACGGGTGAAGAAGCTCGGGACCGACGCGTCCGATTTCGTCGAGGAATACGACCCCAACCACCCGGCGGCGGACGATCGAGGCATGGTGAAGATGCCTAACGTCAACATGCTGATCGAGATGGCGGACATGCGCGAGGCCAACCGGACCTATGACGCAAACCTCCAGACCATCAAACAGACGCGGGAACTCGTTGCCGCGACCCTCGACCTTCTGAAGAGCGGACAATGATCGATAAAATTACCCAGATAAGCTCGCTGTCGCCGACGCGCGACCTCAAGGAACTGGTCGAGACGAGCTCCCTCAACGTTTCGGTATCTCCCGGCGAGAACACCGGCATGAACTTCGCCAGCGTCCTCGGCGGCATGGCGACGGACACCATGAACAGCTTGAAGGTTGCGGAGGCGAAATCCTTCGAGGGCATCCAGGGCACGGCCAGCACGCGTGAAGTGGTGGATGCTGTCCTGCAGGCTCAGCAGTCGCTGAATGCGGCGATCGCGCTGCGCGACAAGATCGTGAACGCCTATCTCGAAATCACCAAGATGCCGATCTAACGGAGCGGAGACCAGGACATGAGAGCGCTAGCCGTCGCAGCGACGGGCATGGATGCCCAGCAGACCAATCTTGAGGTCATCGCCAACAACATCGCGAACATCAACACCACCGGCTACAAGCGCGCCCGCGCCGAGTTTTCGGACCTGCTCTACCAGACCGAGCGCGCGCAGGGCGTGCCGAACCGCGCCAACCAGGCAATCGTCCCGGAAGGTGCCAATATCGGTCTCGGCGTCCAGACCGCCGCCGTGCGCAACATCCACACGCAGGGCCAGCTGACGCATACCGAAAACAGCCTCGACCTCTCGCTGGTCGGCCGCGGCTGGTTCCAGATCGAATCCCCCGACGGCACGACCATGTACACCCGTGCGGGCGCGTTCAACACCAATGCCGAGGGACAGCTCGTCACCATCGATGGCTATTCGGTCGTTCCGAACATCATCTTCCCGCCGGATGTCAGCGAAACCGTCATCAGCCGGACCGGCCAGGTGAACGTCCGCATCGGCAACGCGACCGAGTTCCAGGAAATCGGCCAGATCACCATCGCCAACTTCGTGAACGAGGCCGGCCTGCAGCCGCTCGGCGACAACCTCTTCTCGCAGACCCCGGCCTCCGGCGAGCCGATCGTGGCCGTGCCGGAAGATCCGGGCTTCGGCTACGTGAAGCAGGGCTATCTGGAGGCGTCCAACGTCGATGCCGTGAAGGAGATCACCGACCTCATCTCGGCGCAGCGCGCCTACGAGATGAACTCCAAGGTGATCACCACGGCGGATGAGATGGCCTCCATCGTCAGCAAGAACCTGAAGTAATCAGCGGGAAGGGCAGACATGATGTTTCGCCGCAGTATGAGGATCATCGACGGGAAGGTTTTCCCGTGGGCTGCCGCAATGCTGTTGGCAATGACAGCTGCCGCCGCCGCGAACATGGGCACCGCCGTCGTGCCGAAGCAGATCATCTACCCGGGCGAGGAGATTTCGCGCGCCGCGGTGGAAGAGGTCGACGTGACCAATCCGAACCTTTCCGGCGGCTATGCGCGCAGCGTCGAGGAGGTGAGCGGCATGGTCAGCACGAGGACCCTGCTGCCCGGCCGCACCATCGCCCTTTCCGGGCTGCGCGAGCCCTATGCGGTGCGTCGCGGCTCATCGGTCAGGCTCTCCTTCAGCATCGGCAACATGATGATCTCGGCGGCCGGCATGCCCCTCCAGGACGGATCGGTCGGAGACCTGATCCGGGTGCGAAACACGGATTCCGGCGTCATCGTCAGCGGAACGATCATGGGCGACGGGACAATACAGGTGATGGCGCGATGAGACAGGCTCGCTGGATACTGGCTCTGGTGCTGACGGCGATTGCCGCATTCTCCGCGGCGGCCCCCTCGGCCATGGCGGACGCCGCCCGCATCAAGGACATCGCCTCGCTGCAGTCGGGCCGCGACAACCAGCTGATCGGCTATGGCCTGGTCGTTGGCCTGCAGGGCAGCGGCGACAGCCTTCGCAGTTCACCCTTCACCGACCAGTCGATGCGGGCGATGCTGCAGAACCTCGGCATCTCCACCCAGGGCGGCCAGTCGAACGCCAAGAACATCGCCGCCGTCATGGTGACGGCGAACCTTCCCCCCTTCGCAAGTCCCGGCAGCCGTCTGGACGTCAACGTCAGTTCGCTGGGAGATGCGACGTCGTTGCGCGGCGGCACGCTCGTGATGACGTCGCTTTCCGGCGCCGACGGGCAGATCTATGCCGTCGCCCAGGGGGCGGTCATCGTTTCGGGTTTCTCCGCCCAGGGCGAAGCCGCGACGCTGACGGAGGGCGTAGCAACCGCCGGCCGTGTCCCGAATGGCGCGATCATCGAGCGTGAACTGCCGTCCCGCTTCAAGGACGCCGTCAACCTCGTGCTGCAATTGCGCAATCCCGACTTCTCGACCGCCGTCCGCATGGCGGACGCCGTCAACGTCTTCGCGGGACAGCGCTATGGCGGCCCGATCGCCGAGGCCCGCGATAGCCAGGAAGTGATCATCGCAAAGCCGAAGGCTGCCGACCTGACGCGCCTGATGGCCGAGATCGAGAACCTGATCGTCAAGACGGACACGCCCGCCAAGGTCGTCATCAACGAACGGACCGGCACGATCGTGATCGGTTCCGATGTGCGGATTTCGCGCGTCGCCGTAAGCTACGGCACGCTGACGGTCCAGGTGACGGAAACCCCGCAGATCATCCAGCCGGAGCCCTTCTCGCGAGGGGTGACCGCGGTCCAGCCGGAGACGGACATCATGACCATGAAGGAGGGCGGCCAGGTCGCCATCCTCGATGGCCCCGATCTTCGCACGCTCGTCGCCGGCCTCAACAACATCGGCGTCAAGCCCGACGGTATCATCGCTATCCTGCAGGGCATCAAGTCCGCCGGAGCACTTCAAGCGGAGCTCGTCCTGCAATGACCGAGGCAAAGAAATCTTGCGGCATCCGCCCGTCCCTTGGCAAGGTGCTCCTGGCCGGCGCCGTCCTTCTGGCCGTCCCGCAGGTCAACGCGCAGGAGCCGGCGCCCACCCTCAGCAGCGCGAGCCAGGACGAGATCCGTCAGTTCTGCACCAACATCGCCGACGCCGCCAGGGACCAGCGCTACCTGTTGCAGAAGCAGGAGCTTGAACAGCTGCAGTCCGACGTCGATGCGCGCATCGCGGTCCTCGAAAGCCGCAAGGCCGAATACGAGGACTGGCTGAAGCGCCGCAACGACTTCCTCGTGCGGGCCGAGGCAGGCCTTGTCGAGATCTTCAAGACGATGAAGGCCGACGCTGCGGCCCCGCAGCTGGAGGAGATGAAACTCGAAGTGGCCGCGGCCATCATCATGAAGCTTCCCGCGCGGCAGTCCGGTCTCGTTCTCAGTGAAATGGACCCTCAGAAGGCGGGATTGATCGCCACGATCATCGCCAGCGCATCCGATCCCAATACCTCGAAAGAACCCTCATGATGAAGCGCCTCTCAGCTCTCGTGGCCGTCCTCCTGCTTGCGGGATGCCAGAGCCAGACCGTCAAGGAAATCGGCAACGCGCCTTCCATGAGCCCTATCGGCAGCGGCCTGCAATACGCGTCGGCCCCGCAGATGGCATCGTATCCCAAGCAGCCGCGGCAACTTTCCAACGGCTACTCGCTGTGGAGCGATTCCCAGTCGGCGCTCTTCAAGGACGCGCGCGCGCTAAACGTCGGCGACATTCTCACCGTCGACATCCAGATCAACGATCGGGCGTCCTTCGACAACGAGACCGAGCGCAGCCGCACCAACGGCACCAGCCTGGAATGGGGCGCCGAGATCTCGAACTTCCTGGGCTTCAGCACCGACACCGGCACGAGCGGCGCACTGGGGACCGATTCCAGTTCGAACTCCAACGGCAAGGGTTCGACCGAACGTTCCGAGAGGCTGAAGCTGCTCGTCGCGGCCGTTGTCACCGGCATCCTGGAGAACGGCAACCTGCTGATCAGCGGCTCGCAGGAGGTTCGCGTCAACCACGAGATCCGCATCCTGAACGTCGCCGGTATCGTCCGTCCGCAGGACGTGAATGCCGACAACACGATCTCCTACGAGCGGATCGCCGAGGCCCGCATTTCCTACGGTGGCCGCGGCCGCCTCACGGAAGTCCAGCAGCCGCCGGTTGGCCAGCAGGTGGTCGATCTCTTCTCGCCCTTCTGAGCGTGGATATGAGCATGGAACGCGACGATGGATGAATCACAGTCCGCAGAAGGGCCGAACAGGAAGAAGTCGCTCTACCTGCTGATCGGCGGCGTGGCCGGCCTCACCCTTCTCGGGGCAGGCGGGGGCTGGATGCTGGGCGGGATGATCGCTCCGGCCGTCCCGGGCGTCGAAGAGGCCGCAGCGCCGCAAGGCGAGGCGGCCGGCAAGGACGAGGGCATTCCGAAGATCGCCACCGAAGCGAACGGCGTGGTACTTCTCGACCCCATCACCACCAACCTCGCATATCCTTCGGAAAACTGGATCCGGCTCGAGGTCGCGCTTGCCTTCAACGGTCCGCCGGAACTGCCTCTCGCGGAGGAGATCCACCAGGATATCCTCGCCTATGTGCGAACTGTCTCGCTGCAGCAGATCGAGGGGCCGCGCGGGTTCCAGTACCTGCGAGATGACCTCCAGGAGCGCGTCGCGCTGCGCTCGCAGGGCAAGGTGTCGAGGCTCATGCTTCGGACGCTGGTCATCGAGTAGACCGATGCGGCGCAGCCTCGTCGATAACAGGGGATGAGCCGTGCGCGCGGTTGACCTCGATTGCATGGGCTGGCTATCGAAGGTTGATGTCCAGAACCCTCGTGATCGCATGATTCGGCTGATCTTCCTGCTCGTGGCCATGACGGCGGTGCCGGGCCTCGCCTTTGCGCAGCAATCTCCCGCGGATCTCCTGAACCTGCCGGTCGACGGCTCGGCCGCGGCCTGGATCATCCGCACGTTCGGGCTCCTGACCGTCCTGTCGATCGCCCCGGGCATCCTCATCATGGTGACGAGCTTTCCGCGCTTCCTCATCGCCTTCTCCATCCTCCGCTCCGGCATGGGGCTGGCCACGGCACCCTCGAACCTGGTGTTGATCTCGCTGGCGCTGTTCATGACCTTCTACGTCATGGCGCCGACCTTCGATCGAGCCTGGAACGAAGGGGTGCAGCCTCTTCTGGAGAACCAGATCCAGGAAGCGGAGGCCGTGCAGCGGATCGCCGAGCCCTTCCGTACCTTCATGAGCGCCAACACGCGCGACAAGGATCTCGCTCTCTTCGTCGATCTCGCACAGGAGCGCGGCCAGGACGTCCGGACGGGCGACCAGATCGACTATCGCGTCCTGATCCCGGCCTTCATGCTGTCGGAAATCCGCAGGGGCTTCGAGATCGGCTTCCTGATCATCCTGCCCTTCCTGGTCA
>JAEZHO010000319.1 GCA_023416545.1 Pseudomonadota bacterium | reverse complement strand
CTCGCAAGATTGCCGATGCCGTTGGCGAGGTCGGCATTGATCCGGGTCCCGATCCCCTCCTCGCTGTAGCTGCCGTCCTGTCCGAAGGAAACCTCTCGCAGGAAGAAGTAGCGCACCTGGTCGAGACCGAAGTGGTTCACGAGGTTGACCGGATCGACGACGTTGCCGACTGACTTCGACATCTTCTCGCCCTTGTTCAGCAGGAAACCGTGGGCAAAGACGCGCTTGGGCAAGGGAAGGCCGGCGGACATCAGGAAGGCCGGCCAGTAGACGGCATGGAAGCGGATGATGTCCTTGCCGATGATATGGGCGTCGGCCGGCCAGTACTTGGCGCGGGGCCCGTTCGGGTCGGTGAGATAGCCGGTCGCGGTGACGTAGTTCGTCAGCGCGTCCACCCAGACATACATCACGTGGGCGGGATCGTTCGGGACCTTGATCCCCCAGTCGAACGTGGTGCGCGAGATCGACAGATCCTTCAGCCCCGACTTGACGAAGGAGATCACCTCGTTGCGCCGTTCCGCCGGACCGATGAAATCGGGATTGTCGGCGTAATGCTTGAGCAGCTTTTCCTCATAGGCCGACAGCTTGAAGAAATAGCTCTCCTCCTCGACCCATTCGACAGGCGTGCCCTGTGGGCCGTAGCGTACGCCATCGTCGCGGAGTTCGGTCTCGGCCTCCTGGTAATAGGCCTCGTCCCGGACCGAATACCACCCGGCGTAGCCGCCCTTGTAGATGTCGCCGTTATCGGCCATCCGGTTCCAAATCTCCCGGCAGGCTTCGTGGTGGCGTGGCTCGGTAGTGCGGATGAAATCGTCGTTGGAAGCGTTAAGAAGCTTTCCCATCTCGCGGAATTCGTTGGAATTCCGCTCCGCCAGCACGGCGGGCTCAATGCCTTCGGCGCGCGCCGTCTGCTGCATCTTCTGCCCGTGCTCGTCCGTACCCGTGAGGAAGAAGACATCCTTTCCGTCGAGGCGCTGGAAACGCGCCATCGCGTCGGTCGCGATCAGTTCATAGGCATGGCCGATATGCGGCTTGCCGTTCGGATAGGAAATCGCGGTCGTGATGTAGTAGGGAACCTTGTCCGGCATCATAGCACTCGAGCATTGGAAGTCGTCTGGCTATTAGCCTATGTTTGGCAGCGGCGAAACCCATAGTTCGCAATGCAGCAGCCGTCGGTCAGCGGTGCACGGCTTCCAGGATCGACAGGAGAGTCTGTTTCCGATCAAGATTATAGGCCTGCGAAACGGCGATCCTGTTGCCGACCTCGCTGCCGAGTTCGGCAAGGCGGGCCGCCGTGGCGAGGTCTCCCGTCAACGCCGCCTGGCGCGCCTGCCCGGCAAGATGGTCACCCAGATGCTCGAGGAAGAAGTTCAGCGCCACGTCGGCATCCTTCGCCGAGAGCACGTCCGACAACCGGTGCATCGCCCGTCGCGCCGCGGGACCCTGCTCCGCCAGCATCTGGTTGAACGCGCCGACGATCTCGGCCCCGCCGTAATTCAGGAGCTTGAGCACCTGCGCGACGCTCCCCTTCGACATGGCAAGCACCGTTTCCCGGGTGCGCCCGTCGATCGAAACGCCGAGCGCGTCGAGCGCCCGCAGGAGATCTCCCTCACCGAGCGGTGACAGGCGAAGCGGCAGGCACCGCGACCTAATCGTCGGCAGGAGCTTGCCCGGCGCATGCGACAGGACGAGGAACATCGCCCGCTTCGGCGGTTCCTCCAGGATCTTCAGGATGGCGTTGGCAGCATTGCGGTTGAGATCGTCGGCAGGATCGATGATGACGATCCGCCAGTTGCCGGTGCCGGACGTCTGCGAGAAGAAGTGGCCGGCGCGGCGCACTTCATCGATCGTGATGGCGGTTTTTGGCTTGCCCGACTTCTCGTCGACCGGCCGGGTCAGGTGCAGGAGATTGTGCGAGGCGCCCGAAGCGATCTGGCGCCCGATCGCCGAATCCGGGTCCGGCGGCGCGAGGTGCTCCGGCGCCGTTTCCGGGTCGGGGTGCGAGAGGACATGCGCGGCGAACCGGAACGCAAGCGTCGCCTTGCCGATCCCCTCGGGCCCCTCGATCAGGATGGCGTGATGCGCCTTGCCCGTCCGGTAGCTGCGCGCCAGGAAGGCTTCCGCGGCCTGGTGGCCGAACAGGTTCGGGTTTCGCGCCGGCATGACGGCGCCGTCCAGGATATGTGCGTCCTCGCTCATCGGACGTTTTCCACGGTTGCCGCAAGGCCATCGTCCCGGGCCGCAAGCGGCCCGACGATCGACAGGATTTCGGCTGCAATCGCATCCTCGGCGCGGTCCGCATCGACCACATGGCATCGTTGCGGATCGGCAGAAGCGATCTCCAGGAAGGCTTCGCGACGCTTCTCATGCGTCTGCAACTCCTCCCGTTCGAAACGATCGGGCGCGGCCGCCCCTCCCCTTGCGCGTGCCCGTGCAAGCCCTTTCTCGGCCGGAAGGTCGAGGATGACGGTGCAATCGGGATTGACGCCGTTGACCGCGATCCGCTGCAGGGCCTCGAGATACTCGGTTTCGAGGTTCCCGGTGACGCCCTGGTAGACGCGCGAGGAATCCATGAAGCGGTCACACAGGACGACGGCTCCGCTCTGGAGGGCGGGACGAATGACTTCCTCGACGTGGTCGCTGCGTGCCGCGGCAAAGAGGATCGCCTCCATCCGCACCCCGAATTCCTCGGCCGCTCCCGAAAGCAGGACGTGGCGGACGGCCTCTGCACCCGGCGAACCACCCGGCTCACGCGTCACCAGGACCTCGTGCCCCTGCTCCCGGAGCGCGTCGGCAAGCCGGCGGATCTGGGTGGATTTCCCAGCCCCTTCCCCGCCCTCGAACGTTACAAACAGTCCTGGTCTCTTTGCCAACCGCTAAAACTCTTCACGCTTGCCGGAACGGCATCCACGACCACGCCCCGGCCATTCCACATGCCTATCGCATCTGTTGCTAAGATAAAACCTCTCCGGCCCTAGAGCCAGAAGAACATGAGTTCCAACAGCGCGTCGGTCGCCTTGGAAACAAGCGTCCCGGTCGCGACCGGATGTGCCGCCACAAGCTCGACCTCGCGAACCTGCCGGTCCTCTGCAGAAATCCTCAGCACGCCGACCGCCTGTCCTTCCGCCACCGGGGCGCGCACCGGCCACTGGTAGACGATCCTCCCGGTCAGCCTCGGCGGGTTCTCGGTCGGCACGTAGATGTCCACAGGCTCGCGGGCGACAAGGTCAAGGTAGCGGGTATCGCCGCCGTAGACGCTCGCCTGCCCCACCACCTCGCCAGGCGAGAACAGCAGCTTCGTCTCGAACGAGGAGAGCCCCCATTCGAGCACCCGGCGCGCCTCCTCCAGGCGCTCCTTTTCACTCGAAAGCCCGCCGATGGCGAGAAAGAGCCTCGTGCCATCGCGTTCTACGGATGCCACGAGCGCATAGCCGGACTCCTTGGAATAGCCGGCTCCCAGCCCATCGACCCCGATATTGAGCGCAAGCAGGGGGTTCTTGTTGCGCTGGAAGATCCCGTTCCACTCGAAGTCCGGCTGGGCATAGAGCTTATACTGGTCCGGGTATTCGCGACGGATATGACGCGCCAGATCCACGAGATCGCGGGCCGTCGTGAAGCTCTGCGCCTCGGGAAGCCCGGTGGAATTGCCGAATGTCGAGCGACCGAGCCCCAGGTCCCTGGCACGTGCCGTCATGCGGACCGCGAACTCCGCCTCGGTGCCGCTGATCCCTTCGGCGAGCACGATGCAGCCGTCATTGGCGTTCTGGACGACGACGCCCCGGATCAGGTCCGCCACGGCGACGTCGGACTTCAGCGCCGCAAACATGGTCGTCGTGCCGGACGGCGCCCCGCCGTTTCGCCAGGCGTACTCGGTCACCGGAAAGCGGGTCGTCTCCGCTATCTCCCCACGCTTCAGCGCGCTGAAGACGACCTCCATGGTCATCAGCTTTGCGAGTGAAGCGGGCGGAAAGGCCTGGTTTTCATTGACGGCCAGAAGGACGGTTCCCGTCTTCTCCTCGACGAGATAGGCCTGCCGGGCCTTGGTCACGAAGCCGGTATCCGGCTGCTGCGCAAGGGCCGACCCCACGCCCGAAGACACCAGCAGCAGGGCTAGCAGGAATAGTGCCGGAAATCTCATGACTGCTCCGCGTATGGTCGGCATACGCGTATCAATATGGCACGGGCTGGGCAATCTCGAGCGGCGTTACCGGCGGGCTTTTTTGCCGTGCCGGGCGGCGTGGGAAAGGATGGAGGCTTCCGTGAGGCCGTCATTGCGCACCATCACCGCATCGAAGACGAGTTCCATCTCGCTCACCGGCTCGACGACATAGGCCGAAGTCGGGCCGGTCGAGATACCGACGATGCCATAGCCCGGACGCTCCGCGGGCACCGGGCCCATTTCCGGCAGGGCGGCGAAAGTATCATCGGAGACGACGGCGCCGAACGCCTGCGAGGTCGGCGCCCGTGGGCCGCTGGGCGTTGTTCCGTCGAAGGCGACCGGGGTCGGGACGGCGCCGCCGAAGCTCTGCAGTTCCTGCCCGAACGGGGCGTTCGAGGCAACCATCACGCCGCTTGCGATCTGACCTTCCGGATGAACGGACGGCAGTCGATCGCCCTTGCCGATATAGGACGCCATCAGGAAGGGCATGTCGTGCCCGTCCATCCGCGCGCGCCCGACATACTGGACATTCACCTTTGCGGTACCGGCCCGCTTCATGTCGAGCAGCTCGGCCGTCTTTGCCGAAACGTCGATGATGCGGCCGGGATGGAAGGGGCCGCGGTCGTTGACGCGGACGATGACCGATGCACCGGTCTCGGTATTGGTCACCCGCGCATAGCTCGGCAGCGGAAATGTCGGATGGGCCGCCGACAGGTGCTCCTTGTCGTAGACCTCTCCATTGGCCGTCAGCCGTCCGTGGAACGCCGAACCGTACCAGGAGGCGAGGCCGGTCTTGTTATAGGCGGGGTCTTCCGAAGGGACATAGGTCTTGCCCTTGACCTCGTACGGCTTGCCGATCATGAAGCGCCCTCCCCCCTTGGGAACGGCTTTGCCTTCCGACACGACACGGGGGCTGGCCTTCACGCCATATTCCTTCTCGGAGAAATATTCCTTGCTCCGCGGCTTCGGACCCTTCGTTTCCGTGGACGAACACGATGCCACGCCGAAACACACGAGTGCCACTCCGAGCCACTTTGCCGGATGAGAAAGCCTGCCGCCGTCAGATTTCAAGTCTCTAAGCCCCTGCCGTCATCGGGGTGCCCCTGCACCCAGGTTATCGGCCGCGCCCGGTGAAGGCCGCGCCCGACAGAACAACGGTGGCAACCAATGTTTTCAAAGTGGCGAAAATGCGAGCGATTTCTGTGGACGGGGGTGCATTTGCGCAAACATGGTTAGCTTAAGGTTAACGCGCAGTCAGGTCCGCCATTCGGTCTGGAAGTCCAGCGAGCCGACGAGGATGGTCTCGCCGTCCTCGTCCCTGACCGAGACGCTTATGCCGCCATTGGGGCCTTCCGGAAGCTCCTCGCGCGCGACGTCGGTCAGGATGCGGCTCACCTCCTTCAGCAGCCGGTCCCGGTCCGTGGGAAGTGTCATTCCCATTTCATCTCGGGTCAGGCCGTCCCCATTCGAGAGGTCGAAAAAGTATCGGGGCATGTACGATCTCATCCAGCATATTTTCCCCGAAAACTTTCCTGGGCAACTTTGTTCCACACAATTGTGTTCTAGCCTTTAGGTTTGAACCCGGTTTACCCTTACGCCGCCAAGACAGAGACAGATGATCGAAGCCCTCCTCCAGAATCTCGAACACAGGGATGTCCTCTCGGGTGCCGAAAGGACACTGCTCCGCGAGACGCTTGCAAAGGAGCGCAGCTTCGCGAAGGGCGAAGATATCGTCGCCGAGGGATCGAGGCCGAGCGTCAGCACGCTTCTCGCCGAGGGCTTTGCCGCCCGCTACAAGATAACCGAGGGCGGAACGCGGCAGATCACCGCCCTCCACGTGGCCGGCGACTTCGTCGATCTCCACGCCTTCCTGATGAAGACGATGGACCACGGGATCGTCGCGCTTTCGCCATGCCGCGTTCTCCTGGCCGAGCACGGAGACCTCAAGGCAATCACGAAAAATTCCCCCCACCTGGCGCGACTGATGTGGCTCGACACGCTGATACACGGAGCGATCCATCGATCGTGGATCGTCGCGATGGGGCGTCGTTCGAAATCCTCCCATCTCGCGCATATCATCTGCGAACTCTATGTGCGGCTGCAGGTGACGGGCCGGGTCGACGGGCAAAGCTTCCACCTGCCGCTCAGCCAGTCGGAAATGGCCGACGTCATGGGGCTTTCCCTCGTCCACATGAACCGGGTGATCCAGGCCATGCGGCGCGAGAAGCTCATTTCCTGGATCAACCAGACGATCACGCTGCTCGACTGGGACCGACTGCGCCAGCTGGCGGAATTCGACCCCACCTACCTCAACCTGTGGATCGAGCCGCGATAGAGGCCGCAGGAAGGCGCACCGCACCGGTGTCAGCCCGCATCGGCGATCGCAGACGTCGCATGTTGACGCTATCGGAGCCAGCCGCTAAAGCCGTTGCAACCACCTCGGCCGATGCCGGGCCAGGAAGAGTGTCCGAGTGGTTTAAGGAACCGGTCTTGAAAACCGGCGTGCGGGAAACCGTACCGTGGGTTCGAATCCCACCTCTTCCGCCATCCCGCCGATGTCCGATCCGGATACATAGGTAACGGTTTGTACCTAAGACATGGGTGACAACCTCGTGCCGAACGGGTTGTCGATGGTTTGCAAGGTTCTCTGCTCGAGATCGATATATCCCAGATCATAGTGCAT
>JAEZHO010000037.1 GCA_023416545.1 Pseudomonadota bacterium | reverse complement strand
GGCCGACCTCCCTCCACCTCTCCGAGGCCGGCCACGAGATCCACATCCTCGACAACCTGTCGCGCCGATGGATCGACACGGAACTCGGCGTCCAGTCGCTGACGCCGATGGATTCCATCCAGGAGCGAACGCGCGTCTGGCATGCGGAGACGGGACGGCGGATCCACTTCCACCTTATCGACCTCGCGAAAGACTATGAACTGCTCAAGTCCTGGCTCGCCCAGCATCGGCCGGATGCCATCGTGCATTTCGCCGAGCAACGCGCCGCGCCCTATTCCATGAAGAGCGATCGCCACAAGAACTACACCGTCAACAACAACGTCAACGCCACGCACAACCTGCTCAATGCCATGGTCGAGCTCGATCTCGACGCCCACCTCGTCCATCTCGGCACCATGGGCGTCTACGGCTATTCGACGATCGGCGCGGCGATCCCCGAGGGCTACCTGCCGGTGGGGATCGAGACCATGGACGGCGCGACCGTCAGCCAGGAAATCCTCTATCCCAGCAATCCGGGCTCCATCTACCACATGACCAAATGCCTCGATCAGCAGCTCTTCGCCTTCTACGCGAAGAACGACGGCGTCAGGATCACCGACCTGCACCAGGGCATCGTCTGGGGCACCCATACCGCACAGACCCGCCGCCATGCGCAGCTGGTCAACCGTTTCGACTATGACGGCGACTACGGCACGGTGCTGAACCGCTTCCTCATCCAGGCCGCCATCGGCTATCCGCTGACCGTGCACGGCACGGGCGGCCAGACCCGCGCCTTCATCCACATCCAGGATTCCGTGCGCTGCATCGAGATCGCCCTCAACAATCCTCCGCAGCGCGGCGGCCGCGTCGAGATTTTCAACCAGATGACCGAAACCCACCGGGTGCGCGACCTCGCCGAAATGGTCGCCCGCATGACGGGCTCCGAGATCGCCTGGCTTCCGAACCCGCGCAAGGAGGCGGCGGAGAACGACCTTGTCGTGAGGAACGACAAGTTCATGAGCCTCGGGCTCGCACCGACGACGCTGGGGGAAGGCCTGCTGGAGGAGATCGTCGACGTGGCGCGGAAATTCGCCTACCGTGTCGACCGCTCGCGCGTCCCGGCCGTTTCGGCCTGGACAAAGTCCATCGCCGCCAAGATCGAACGCGATCCGGAAGGCAAGAGGCTGAAATCGGTGTCCTGATGACGATCCCTGCCGGTCGGCCGACCATACGGGCGGCCTCCCCCGCCCTTTCAAAGAAATGTTTCGTGACACTGGTGACCAATGCCGACTACGCGCTCGGGGCAACCGCCCTTGCACGCTCGCTGCGGCTGACGCAAACGCCCGCCGATCTCGTCGTGCTTCATACGGGCGGCGTCGATGCCGTAGCGTTGGCGCCCCTCGTCGCGCTCCGTTGCCGCCTCGTGGAAGCGGATCACCTGCCGCTCTCGGACGCCTTCAACGAGCGCCACAGCCGCGGGGCCGTCGACCGTCGTGCTCCCTTCACCAAGGGCCGCAAGCCCGACTTCCACACGCCCCTCGACAATTTCTGCAAGCTCCATCTCTGGCAGCTTGTCGAATACGATACCTGCGTCTTCATCGACGCGGACGCGATCGTGCTGCGCAACATCGAGAAGCTTTTCGATTATCCGGAATTTTCCGCCGCGCCTAATGTCTACGAGAGCCTTGCCGATTTTCATCGCCTGAACTCCGGCGTCTTCGTCGCGAGACCCTGCCACCAGACCTTCGACCGCATGCTCGATCTTCTCGACCGGCCCGATGCCTTCTGGCGGCGCACCGACCAGACCTTCCTGGAAACCTTCTTTCCGGACTGGCACGGGCTGCCGGTGACGATGAACATGCTGCAATATGTCTGGTTCAACCTCCCGGGACTGTGGGACTGGAAGAACATCTCCATCCTGCACTACCAGTACGAGAAGCCCTGGGAGAAGGACCATCCTAAAGCCCACCTGCTGGGCCCGCTGATCGAACTGTGGGAGCACATGCACCGGACCGGCACGATTCCCGACCTTTCGACCCTGCCCCGCCCGGGGGGCGCCGGATGAGGGTGCTCGTCTCCGGAGGCTCCGGGCTTGTCGGCCGTTATGTCGTCAACGGACTTCAGGAGGCGGGATGGGACGTGGCGGTCGGCGGAAGGTCGAAGCCGCCCGCCGGCTGGTTTTCGCAGGCGGCGCGCTTCGTGCCGCTATTCCTCGACCCCACCCTCGACCAGAGCGACGCCTTCAGGGGGATCGACGCCTTCGTCCACGCGGCCTTCGACCACCTGCCGGGGCGCTATCGCGGCGGTGAAGGCAATGATCCGGACGGCTTCCGCCGGCGAAACCTCGAGGGAAGCGTCAGGCTGTTCGAGACCGCGAGGAAAGCCGGCGTCCGGTGCGTCGTCTTTCTCTCCAGCCGCGCCGTCTATGACGGGCTCCGGAAGGGCGACGCGCTCGACGAGGACGCCCTCCTCTCGCCTGTCTCGCTCTACGGCCAGGTGAAACTCGCGGCGGAGCGGGCGTTGGCGGAACTCGATGCGCCCGGGTTCACGACCGCCAGCCTCCGGCTCACCGGTGTCTACGGCGATCTTCGGCCCAACAAGTGGGATACACTGATCGCCGACTATCTGGCAGGCAGGCCGGTGGTTTCCCGCGCCGGGAGCGAGGTCCACGGCGGCGACGTCGCGCAGGCCGTCCGCCTCGTGCTCGAAACCGACGAGGCCCACATCCGCGCCGACCGCGCCTACAACGTCTCCGATATCGTCACCGACACGCATGCCATCCTGGCGGAGGTGAAGCGCATGACCGGCGCGCCTCATCCCCTGCCGCCGGAAGCCGACACAGCGCAGGTCGCCGCCATGCCGACCGGACGCATCCGCGCGCTCGGCTGGCAGCCGGGCAGTCTTCCGCTTCTGGCGGCAACAGTGGAGAGGCTTGCGAGGAGTTGGGTCGCCCCCTAGATCTTTTGGCCTTTCGGACGCCGTCAGGGATGTTTTACCTGCAGCGTAGCTAGCTCAGGGGCAGAAGACAGGGCATCCACATGATGCCGCCTAAAACGACGAAAGCCGCCCTTTCAGGCGGCTCCGCTTATGACTCCCGTTTCCGGGCGGCGAAGGTCTTTCAACCCCGCGAATGACGCCAATATAAACATTCTGTGGGGAAATTCAACAGCCAGTCGATTAGGGCAACGGTGCAGCGAGAGACTTGAGCATCAGGCTGAGCACATCCGCCAGCTCGTTTCGCGGCATCCGAGGAACCCCGCCTTTGATCTGGGAGAGGCGCGAGGTAGCGACTGTTACGGGATGATCGCACAAGACCCAGGTTCGGTCGCTGTTGTCGAGAAGCTTGCGGGTCGCGGCGCTGGCTTCGAATGCGAATTCCCCACTCTCGTTACGTTCGCTGGTCGAGAACGGGAGAACAGTACACTTGCCACGAAGACTATTCTTTCGGCTGACGACGACGACAGGTCGAACTTTCCACATCTCAGGGATATGGATATGTCGCTCGTCATGGAACGCGCACCAATAGAGCAGCCCCACGCGCGGTGCAGCTTTGATGGTGACGATGAAGCGCTTCGGCCACTCTTTCTCTTGCGTCTCCGTCATGCCGGCCGTCTTGCGAAAGCGATCAGGAAATAGTCTCCTTTAATCCCAGCGGCACGACCAAGCCCGAACCCGATCTTGTGCCTGTCGCGGCTTCCATACTGTCTTGCCCGATGCTCC
>JAEZHO010000109.1 GCA_023416545.1 Pseudomonadota bacterium | reverse complement strand
GCTGGAACGAAATCCTCGCAGGCTTCCGCTTCATCAGCCGGGAAAAGGTGGTGCTCGGCGCCATTTCGCTCGATCTCTTCGCCGTGCTGCTCGGCGGCGCCGTGGCGCTGATGCCGATCTTCGCGCGTGACGTGCTGGTGCTCGGACCCTGGGGGCTTGGTCTGCTTCGCGCGGCGCCGGGCGTCGGCGCAGTCGCGGTGGCCCTCTGGCTCGCCTTCTTTCCCATCCGCAGCAATGCCGGCGTCGCCATGTTCGTCGGCGTCGCCCTGTTCGGCGCCGGGACGATCGTCTTCGGCCTGTCGCAGACCGCCTGGCTCTCGATCGCGGCCCTCGTGCTGATGGGGGCCTCGGACATGATCTCGGTCTATGTCCGCGAAACCCTGATCGTGCTGTGGACGCCCGACGAGGTGCGCGGGCGGGTCAATGCGGTGAACATGGTCTTCGTCGGGGCGTCCAACGAACTCGGCGAATTCCGCGCCGGCACGATGGCGTCCGTCATCGGCGCGGTGCCCGCCGTCGTCATCGGCGGTGCCGGGACGCTGGCGGTCGCCTGCATCTGGGCATTCAAGTTTCCGCAATTGCGCCGGATCGACAGCCTGGCCGCGCCAGAGCGCTAAGACCGACGGCGTCCGAAGCCTGCTTCAGCAAAGGGGGGCTGCGGTCGCGACGCAGGTTCCTCGCCCCGGCCCCGGCTCCAGGCATTGGAGGCGTGCCGCCTGCATCACGCCTCGGGTTCGGAACGGGCCTCGGCCTCCTGGCGCAGCAGGACGCGATCACGGGCGGAGACGCCGAGCAGATCGGCGATCCGCCAGATGACGTGATCCTCCATCTCGTTCCGCTTGCCGTCCGCATGAACGAGATCCCACAGCACGCCGAGGAGTTCGACGCGCTGTTCCGGGTCCAGGTGACGGTTGAGATCGGAGGTGAAGCGGTAGTAGTCCACCGCCTCCTGCCCCGCATCCCTCCCGGCATCGATCAGTTCGGCGAGCTGTTCGTCTCCGAGATCGTAGCGCTCACGCAGCAGGTCGTGCAGGTGGCGCTGTTCCTCGTCGGACACGGTGCCGTCTGCCTCCATGACCTGAAAGCAGAGGGCGGCGAACGCGACACGCGGGTCATCCGGTGCGAACGTGCCTTCCGGCTGACGCGACGCGAGTTTCTGGATGAATGCCTGGAAGCGCTCGAACATGGCAAGCCTCTCAGAAAAGCCGCAGGCGGTTGGCGGGCTGGGCAGTTGCGGACGGATCCTTGACGCCCGGATCATCCGGGGGGCGGCCGAAGAAGGGATCCGGATCGGGTTCGTCCTTCGCTGCCGGCTGCGTCTTCTGGTCCATTCCTGCCGCGATCGATACGACGCGCTTGTCTTCCTGCCTGACGTCGCTTCCGTCAACGGTGGGCGGGGGTGGAGGCGCGGGCGTCACGTCGACGATTGCGTCCGGTCGAGCCGGCGCGGGCTCGGGCTGAGCCTCGGGCGCTGCCGGCGGCAATTCCGCAATCGCCTTGCCGGCAAGATCACCTTCCTCGACCGGGGCCTCGAGCTGGTCGAACGGCACCTTCCACTCGAACGCATCGATGCGGCCGGAAACGGGGGAGATAGGCAGCCAGTGCTCGGAAACGACGCCGTCGGCGACCCAGGCGGGATCGCGCGGTGCCCTCAGCGCCTGGCCCATCCAGTGGCGGATGCGGCCCTGGTCTCCCGTATCGGCTTCCTCGATATCGGCCAGCAGGAGGTAGATGCTTTCCCGCGGGCTCATGCGCGCAGCCGCCTCCGCCTTGGCACGTGCGCGCTTCAGTTCCCGCGCATCGAGGGCGGCTTCGGCGACGGCGATCAGGGATTCGACGTTGTTGGGCCGGGCGGCCTCAAGCTTCTCGGCTCTCTTCAGGCGGTCTACGGCACTGTCGCCGCTGCGGACATGCAGATAGGCCCTGGCGATCTCGGGATGGGGTGTCGTCTTCCACGCGTTCTCCAGCAGCGTAGCGGCGCGGCGGATGTTGTCCTCCCGCAGATAGGCCTTGGCGGCGATGATGGAGGCGGGGACCAGATCCTTGGCGAGCTTCAGGGCCGCCAGCGCATCGTCACGGGCCCCCTTGGGATCGGCCTCAAGCCGCTCGCTGGCCTTTGCCGTCAGGAGGACGGCCTTCCAGCGATCGGCCTGCTTCCTGTCGATGACATTGGCGATGCGCTGCTGTTCCAGGAGTCGGATCGCCTCGTCCCAGCGGCCTTCGCGGCAGCGGGCCTCCAGGGTCGCCTCGGCCGCCCATGGGAGATAGGGGGCCTGTTCGGCGGCCCGCTCCGCATACTGCCGGGCAGCCTCGTCGGCTCCGGCACGACGGGCCTCGACGTAAAGTCCGCGCAGGCCGAGTTCGCGGGTCTCCGGGTCCTCGGCCATGCGTTCGAAGCGGCGCCGCGCATCGTCGTGGCGGCCTTCGATCAGGGCCGCCTGGGCATCGAGGAGCTGGAGCAGGGGTTCCTGGTCCGCGCGCAGCAGGCCCTGGGCACGCAGGCTCATCTTGCGGGCGAGGATGGCATTGCCGGCGCCGGCGGCGATCAGGCCGGTGGAGAGCGCCTGATAGCCCCGGTCGCGCTTGCGGGCCCGGAAATAGCGGCGGACGGAATGGGGCGAGGTCCAGATGAGATGGAAGAGCCACCAGAGGATCATGACCGCCGCAATCAGCGCGGCGACGGCCGTGGCCGCGACCATCAGGCTGGTCTCGATCAGATAGTCCTGCCAGGTGATGGAGATCAGGCCGGGACGGTCCGCCAGCCAGGCAAAACCCCAGCCGAGTGCGAGGACGAGGAGGATGAAAACAAACAATCGGATCATTCGGCCATTCCTCGGTTCTGCTCGCCGGTTTCGCTGACGGCGCGGGTAAGCGCATCGCCGACCAGACCGTCGACGGCGATCCGAGCATCCAGCGCCTGCTTGAAGTTGGCCGAGGCATCCCTGGCCGGTTGCGGCAGGGCGTTCCATTCGCTTGCCGCTGCGACAAGGTCACCAGTCTTCAGCGCATTTTCCATCCGCGCGACGACTGCTTCGGGGCTGTCGCCTTCCGCATCGCCCGTGCGACGGACCTTCACGACCGAGAAGGCGCTCGACATCAGGCGGCTGGCGATGTTCTGGTTTTCCTCCGGGCCGGACACGGCATCGAGGATCGCATCCCTTGCCGAGGCGAACCGCTCGACCAACTGGGCGCGAGTGGGGACGCCTTCCGCTGCATAGGGGCGAAGCTGCCCGGCGACCTGGCTGTCGGGTACGACAGCGCTGAAGGTGTCGAGTTCGGCGGTGAACGTGCCGCCGCGGTCGATGGCAGCCTTCAGGGCTGCGGCGGCAATGGCGCGTGCGGCCGCTTCTTCCGCACCGGGTTCGTCCAGCTTCGCCTCTGCCTGATCGAGCCGTCCCTGCAGTTCTCCCAGGCGCGCCGTATTCGCCGAGACGGTCTCCCGGGTTTCGGCCTGCGCCGACTGCAACTGCTGCTCCACGGAGGCAAGCCTTTCCTGGAGGGCAGTATCGTCGGGCCGCTGCGCCACGAGCGATTCCAGCGCGTCGATACGGGACACGAGCTGCGGATCCGCAGCGGCGGCCGGCGGCGAGGCGGTCGCCTGCCGGAGCGCTTCGATCTCCTGGCGCAACGACTGGATGTCGGCGCTTGCATCCGGCGAGCGCGTGGCGGCGGGAAGGTAACCCGCATACTGCATGCTGCCGGCGAGCGCGAGCGCGACGAGGCCGCCGAAGATGCCAGCGGCGATCAGGGTGGAGGTCGTGGGGCTGGAGGCGCGCACGCGAGGCTCGGGCTGCGTTTCGGCCGCTGCCTCATCCTGCCGGCCGAATGTCGGATCGGGCTTCGTCTCCGTCTCGGTGGACGTCGGTACCGGAGCCGCCTCGGCTTCCGCATCCTGCGACTGCGGCGGCAGGGAAGATGCCGCGGTTTCGGATGCCTGGCTCTCCTCGATGGAGGTCTCGGGCGAAGCCTCGATCCCGTTGTCGGAATCGTTGCTGCGCACGGGCTCGGCAACCGATGCCTCCTCCGCCGTCAGGTCGATCGTGGCCGGTTCTTTTTTCGGCTTCGGGCGGCGGGTCGGCTTTTCCGGTTCCA
>JAEZHO010000007.1 GCA_023416545.1 Pseudomonadota bacterium | reverse complement strand
ATGCAGCATGGAAAAGAGCTGTCGCGACAATTTCATATTTGCGGCACACTTGCGGCAGTCACGACGCGGCGGAGAAACCGATGAGCGACCCTTACGACCTGCAGCGCTTCGTCGAGGCGCAGGACGGTGTCTACCGCCAGGTGACGGCGGAACTGAAGGACGGCCACAAGCGCTCGCACTGGATGTGGTTCGTCTTTCCCCAGGTCCGGGGTCTGGGCTCCTCGCCTATGGCCATGCGCTATGCGATCGCCTCGCGTCCCGAGGCGGAGGCCTATCTCAAGCATCCGGTGCTCGGCCCGCGGCTCCTGGAATGCACCGGCCTGATGCTGGCGCATTCCGACCGGAGCGCCCACGACATCCTTGGCTCGCCCGACGACATGAAGTTCAGGAGCTCGATGTCGCTCTTTGCGGAAGTCAGCGAAAAGGGCTCGCCTTTCGAGCGAGCCCTTGACCTGTTTTACGGTGGGGAGCGTGATCCGCTCACCCTCGCCCGCCTCTGATATCAGGCGGCGTTCTGGATCGCCGAAAGCTGCCAGTCCCGGGCCGGCTTTCGCACGAAGGTCCACAGTTCGACCGTTTCCGTCGGAGTGTCCGCATCGCCCTGGACGACTTCGCCGGTGTTGCGATCGCGCATGACGTCGATGCTGGAGTAGCGCATGGCGACCGTCGCGTAGTCCTGGCCGTTCTCGCGCCACGCTTCCGAAAGGTCTCCCTGCAGGAGCGTCACGTCGCGGACGTCGTTCTTCAGGCCGCTCGTGGCGTTCTCGCCCAGTTCCTCGGCCAGGTAGGACATGGCTTCGGGCGTGGTGATGGCACGCAGGGCCGCATAGTCTTCCGCCGCATAACCCGCCTGGATCTGCTGCAGCAGCTTTTCGAACTGCTCGAGGTCGCGGTTGGTGATGCCGATCTCGTCGGTCGCGTCGGAGGCCTCGCGGATGGTTTCCGCCTGCGCCGCTGCGGCGCCGCCGGAAAATCCGCCGATCTTCGGGATCTGGAACCCGCGGCCTTCGCCCTGCGGCGCCTGGTAGGCATGGGCGTTTCCGGACCCGGCTCCGGTTCCGGCTGAGGAAGGACCACCGGCAGTCTGCTGGCGACGGGCAAACATGCGCATCAGCAGCATGGCAAGGCCGCCGATCAGCGCCACCTGAAGCAGCATGCCGAGGAAGCCGGCAGCGCCACCGAAGCCGTTGCCCATCAGCATGCCGAACAGGCCGCCGAGGAAGAGACCGCCGAGAAGACCGCCTGCAAGGCCGCCGAACAGGCCGCGGTTCTGCGGCGCCGTCTGCGGGCGTGCGGCATTCGGGGTGGCGGCGTTCTGCTGGGTGCGCGGCGTCATCGTCCGGTCGACCGGGGCAGCCGGGGTCGGCGCCGTCCGGGTGATCGCAGGCGTGTTGAAGGTGCGCGTGCCTCGGCTGCCGAAGCCGCCGCCACGGCGGGCTTCTGCGAAGTCGACGGCGGCCAGCGACACCGCCATGGCGATGGCGGCAACCGCGAAGGCATGCCGGAAGCGCCGGATGGATGAAAGCATTCTTGTCTCCTCTCGATCCGCAACAAGCGGATTTACCCTTCATATAACTATCGAAGCAGCGGAATTTAAGCCCCGCGCACCGCATTTGCCCTGCCCGGTCCGCCCACAACAAGGGGCCCGGCGCAAAAAATCCGCGCCGGGCCCCTCACACGGTCCTTGGGAGGACGATCAGTCGACGTTGAAGACCAGCGACTTCGCCTGGCGGATCGCCGGATTGGCGGTCAGCTTGTCGAGGACTTCCTGCTTCACCGGCTCGTCCACGTAGAGGAGCGCGATCGCGTCGCCGCCCTGCTTGTCGCGGCCAAGCTGGAAGTTGGCGATGTTGACGCCGCCTTCGCCGAGCGTCGTGCCCATGAAGCCGATCATGCCCGGAACGTCGGTGTTGGAGATGTAGATCATGTTGGCGCCGACATCGGCGTCCATGTTGATGCCCTTGATCTGGATGAAGCGCGGCTTGCCATCGGAGAAGACGGTGCCGGCGATCGAGCGGGTCTGGTTCTGCGTCGTCACGGTGAGCTTGATGTAGCCGTCATAGACGCCGGTCTTGTCGCGCTTGACCTCGGAGAGAACGATCCCCTTTTCCTTCACCATGATCGGCGCGGAAACCATGTTGACGTCCGACACCTGGTTGCGGATGAGGCCGGCCAGAAGCGCGCTGGTGAGCGCCTTGGTGTTCATCTCGGCGGTCGAGCCGTCGTAGAGGATCTCGATTTCCTTGATCGCGCTTTCCGTCACCTGGCCGACGAAGGCGCCCAGCACGTCTGCGAGGCGGATGAAGGGCTTCAGGATGGGCGCTTCCTCGGCCGTGATCGACGGCATGTTGATGGCGTTGGTAACGGCACCCTTGACGAGGTAGTCAGACATCTGCTCGGCGACCTGCAGGGCGACGTTTTCCTGGGCTTCCGTGGTCGATGCACCGAGATGCGGCGTGCAGACGACGTTCGGCAGGCCGAAGAGCGGGCTTTCCGTGGCGGGCTCCACCTCGAAGACGTCGAAGCCGGCGCCGGCCACATGGCCGGACTTGATGGCTTCGGCAAGTGCTGCTTCGTCGACCAGACCGCCGCGGGCGCAGTTGATGATGCGCACGCCCGGTTTCGTCTTGGCGAGTGCCTCCTTCGACAGGATGCCGCGCGTCTTGTCCGTCATCGGCACGTGCAGCGTGATGAAGTCGGCCTTGGCGAGCAGTTCGTCGAGCTCGACCTTGGTGACGCCCATTTCAGCGGCGCGTTCGGGGGAGAGGAAGGGATCGTAGGCGATGACGTGCATGCCGAGCCCGATCGCCTTCTTGCAGACGATGCCGCCGATATTGCCGGCACCGATGACGCCGAGCGTCTTGCCGGTGATCTCGACGCCCATGAATTTCGACTTCTCCCACTTGCCGGCCTGCGTGGAGGCGTCGGCCGCGGGGATCTGGCGGGCAACGGCGAACATCAGCGCGATGGCGTGCTCGGCCGTGGTGATCGAGTTGCCGAACGGCGTGTTCATGACGATGATGCCGCGCTTGGAGGCAGCCGGGATATCGACATTGTCGACGCCGATGCCGGCGCGGCCGATCACCTTAAGGTTGGTGGCGGCGGCGATCAGCTTCTCGGTCGCCTTGGTGGCCGAGCGGATGGCCAGGCCATCGTAGTTGCCGATGATCTCGGCGAGCTTTTCCTTGTCCTTGCCGAGCTTCGGCTGAAAATCGACTTCGACGCCGCGGTCGCGGAAGATCTGGACGGCGGTTTCCGACAGTTCGTCGGATACGAGGACGCGAGGTGCCATTCTATGGGCTCCTTGAATGAGGTTCAGTCTCTGTATCGGGATGGCCCGATCCCGCGCCCGCGGGACCGGAAAAAAGTCAGCTTACGCAGCAGCCTTGGCGAGTGCCGCCTTCTGGGTCTCGTAGGCCCAGGACAGCCACGGCATCAGCGCCTGCATGTCGGCCGTCTCGATCGTGGCACCTGCCCAGATGCGAAGGCCCGAGGGCGCATCGCGGTAGGCGCCGATGTCGAGAGCCACGGCTTCCTTCTCGAGAAGGGAGACCATGCCCTTGGCGAACGCTGCCTGCGCATCGGCATCGAGTGCGGCGATCGCGGGATCGACGATCTTGAGGCAGACCGAGGTGTTGGAGCGCGTCTCGTCCTTCACGGCGAGGTTGGCGATCCAGTCGTTCTTTGTCACGAAGTCGAAGATTACCTGCGCATTGGCGTCGGCGCGGGCGATCAGTGCCTTGAGGCCGCCGACGGACTTCGCCCACTCGAGCGCATCGATATAGTCCTCGACGCAGAGCATGGACGGCGTGTTGATCGTCTCGCCCGTGAAGATGCCCTCGATCAGCTTGCCGCCCTTGGTCATACGGAAGATCTTCGGCAGCGGCCAGGCGGGAACGTAGCTTTCCAGCCGCTCAACGGCACGCGGCGACAGGATCAGCATCCCGTGGCCGCCCTCGCCGCCCAGGACCTTCTGCCAGGAGAAGGTCACGACATCGAGCTTGGAGAAGTCCATGTCCTGCGCGAACGCAGCCGAGGTGGCGTCGCAGATCGTCAGGCCCTTGCGGTCCGCCGGGATGAAGTCGGCATTCGGGACGCGAACGCCCGAGGTGGTGCCGTTCCAGGTGAAGACGACGTCACGGTCGAAATCGACTTCGGCAAGGTTAGGCAGCAGGCCGTAGTCGGCCTCGAACTTGCGGACGTCCTTGAGCTTCAGCTGCTTGACGACATCGGTAACCCAGCCGGCGCCGAAGCTTTCCCAGGACAGCATGTCGACGCCGCGCTCGCCGAGCAGCGACCAGAGCGCCATCTCCACGGCACCGGTATCGGAAGCCGGCACGATGCCGATGCGGTAATCCGCCGGCACGTTCAGGATTTCACGGGTAAGGTCGATCGCCTGCTTGAGCTTGGCCTTGCCGACCTTGGCGCGGTGCGAACGACCGAGCGGGGCATCGGAAAGCGCTTCAAGCGACCAACCGGGGCGCTTCGAGCAAGGACCAGAAGAGAAATGGGTGTTGTTCGGACGTACGTCCGGCTTTAGTGCGAGATCCGCCATTATGGCTATCCTTCCAGATAGAAAGCCTCTCGTTGGGGAGAGGTGTCCCGCCGCCGTGGGTATTCCCCGATCGAGTCGCTGTCAAGCGAAGAAGTTTGACCCTCCCGGTTTCCAACATCGCATTCGCCGGAACGGGAAAGGGCCGCCCGGCATTCCGGACGGCCCTTCTGAGATCGCAGCGATTGGAAAGTCTTACTTGTAGACGAGCGCTTCCGGCGCCGGCTCGTAGGCGACCGGCGTGTCGCAGCCGCCGAAGACGTAGCGCGCGCCGACGCGGGCCTCGTGGCTGTGGAAGCCCTTGTCCGAACCCGGGCCGCCCTGCTCGGCATAGCCGAACATGTCGCCGCCGGTGATGTGGCGGAACCGGTAGCCGACATCGGCCTTCAGCGCGCAGGTGATGTCGACCGTCGCACCCGCCATCAGGGCGTAGGTGAAGCGCCAGCTCCGTTCGCCTTCATGATCGTTGCCATAGCAGCCGGAGCGATAGGGATCGTCGCAGATCCGGTTCTTCAGCTTGCCCCACTTGACGTAGGACCCGCCGATGCCGGCGCCGACATAGGGCGTCACGTAGCCGTAGGTGCCGAGATCCACATAGGCGTTGGCCATCAGCGAATAGGCATGCATGTAGGACCGGTCCGAAGACGAGCAGGCGACCGGATTGGCGCCGAACGCATCGACGCATTCACCCCGGGTGCTGCCGCGGAACTTCGCAGAGGTCAGGTAGTCGAACGTGACGTCCGTGCGCAGGTAGCTGTTGATCTGGTAGCCGACACCGCCGCCGATCACGAAACTGTCCTTCAGCGAGGCCGTCGCGAAATCGCTGAGAAGCTCGTTGGAGCCCTGGAAATATTCGACGCCGCGGATCTTGTTGAAAGAGTAGCCGACATCTCCCCGCAGGTACCAGCCGCTGGCCTCCTGGACGGTGATTTCAGGCGCATCCATGAGCGGCAGGGCTTCAGGCTGATAAAGGTCGGCGGAGTGGGCAACGCTGACCATCAGCAAAAGTGCACCCGCGCCGGGCAGGCTCCATTTCATGGCTTCATCTCCAAGCTCGCATCGTCATTGGTAGGCGACGCCATAACCAACGGGTTGATCCGTGATGGATAATGAGGATGAAAGGTAAAGTTCCGCTTAACTATACCGGTTTACCACAACTCATGCTGGAAAGCCGGCACGTCGGCCGGCTTTCAATCTTCGAAGAAGCAGTATTTTTCAGGCCGCAACCGGCCGTGCGCTTCCGATCACGCCGACCAGTTCGTCGACGATCCGCTCGATCTGGCCGCGGTCGTCGCCTTCCGCCATCACCCGGATCAGCGGCTCGGTGCCGGAGGGACGGATGACGAGCCTGCCCTTGCCCGCAAGTTCGGCCTCGGCATCGGCGATCGCCTGCTGCACGGTCGCGTTCTCCAGCGGCTTGCCACCGGCGAAGCGGACGTTCTTCAGAAGCTGCGGAACCGGTTCGAAGCGACGGCATAGCTCGCTGACCGTCAAGCCGGTCCGCTTGACGCGCGCGAGGATCTGCAGGGCGGCCACCAGCCCGTCTCCGGTCGTCCCGAAATCCGACAGCACGATATGGCCGGACTGCTCGCCACCGACGTTGAAGTTGTGGGCGAGCATGTGCTCGACGACGTAGCGGTCGCCGACCTTGGTGCGCGCGAGCCCCAGGCCCTTCGACGCGAGGTAGCGCTCCAGCCCGAGGTTGGACATCACGGTCGCGACGATCCCGCCGCCCTGGAGGCGGCCTTCCGCGAGCCAGCTTTCGGCGATCACGGCCATCAGCTGGTCACCGTCGACCACGTCGCCCAGTTCGTCGACGATAATGACGCGGTCCGCGTCGCCGTCGAGCGCGATGCCGATATCGGCCCGGACCTCGTGCACCTTCTTCTGGAGCGCCGCCGGGTGCGTGGAGCCGCAGTCGAGATTGATGTTCTGCCCGTCCGGCTCGTTGCCGATGGTCACCACTTCGGCGCCGAGCTCCCAGAGAACGGCGGGCGCCACCTTGTAGGCTGCACCATTGGCGCAGTCGATCGCGACCCTCAGGCCCTGGAGCGTCGCCTCGCGCGGCAGGGTGCGCTTGGCATGCTCGACATAGCGGTCATGCACGCCGTCGACGCGCTTGGCCCGGCCGATGTCGCCGGCCTTCGCCAACTGACCGATCATGTCCTTCTCGATCAGTTCCTCGATCTCCATCTCCAGCGCGTCGGAGAGCTTGTAGCCTTCCGGGCCGAAAAGCTTGATGCCATTGTCCTCGTAGGGATTGTGGGATGCGGAGATCATCACGCCGACATCGGCCCGTAGCGAGCGCGTCAGCATCGCCACGGCCGGCGTCGGGATGGGCCCGAGGATGAAGGCGTCGAGGCCCGCTGCCGTGAAGCCCGCAACCATCGCGTTTTCCAGCATGTAGCCCGAAAGCCTCGTATCCTTGCCGATCACGACGCGGTGGCGATGGCTGCCGTTCCGGAAGATCGTTCCCACGGCCAGTCCCACCCGCATCGCAAGGTCCGGCGTCATCGGGAATACGTTGGAATGCCCTCGGATTCCATCGGTGCCAAAATAGCGGCGTGTCATGCATGCTCCTTCGTGCCGCGCCTCCACGGCGCGCTTCGCGGCAAGGGCCGCGGCAATAACGGGCTCATCCGTCCCTCGGGGGCTGCGGTAATGCCATATTTCGTGGGTCCTGGCACATAAAATAGCATCAAAACCCATTACATCCCGTTACCAACGCAAAGAGCCGCCCGGGGGCGGCTCCTTGTCTGCATTCTGGAAGGCTGGCGGCAGTAGACCGTTTAGTGGCCCGGCTTAGTGGGGCTGCGGCTCCATGCCGCCCTCCGCCTCGCCGCCCTTCGGCTCGTCCTTCTTGGTGCCGGCGGTCGGCACTGCCGATCCGCGCGCAGGCGGGGCATCGTCGCCGAGGTCGCGGCTCGGCTTCTGGCCCTTGATGAGCGCCCTGATCTCGTCGCCCGAGAGCGTCTCGTATTCGAGCAGGCCTTCGGCGATCGCCACGAACTCGTCGTGGTAATCGGTAAGGATGCGACGGGCTTCCTGGTAGGCCTCGTCGATCAGGCGGCGCACCTCGTTGTCGATCTTCTGCGCGGTGGCCTCTGAGACGTTCTTCGACTGCGACACGGAATGACCGAGGAAGACTTCCTGCTGGTTCTCGCCGTAGGCAACCTGGCCGAGCACGTCGGAAAAGCCCCATTGCGTGACCATGGCGCGGGCAAGCTTGGTGGCCTGCTCGATGTCGGACGAGGCGCCCGAGGTGATGTTTTCCTTGCCGAAGGTCAATTCCTCGGCAACGCGACCGCCCATCATGATGACCAGCCGGGAAACCATCCACTTGTAGCTCATGGAATAGCGGTCGCCTTCCGGCAACTGCATGACCATGCCGAGCGCACGACCGCGCGGAATGATCGTCGCCTTGTGCAGCGGATCGGCGACGGCGACCTTCAGCGCCGTGATGGCGTGACCTGCCTCGTGATAGGCGGTGAGCTTCTTCTCCGCCTCGGTCATGGCCGAGGAACGGCGCTCGGCGCCCATCATGATCTTGTCCTTGGCGTCCTCGAACTCCTGCATGGTGACGAGCCGCTTGTTGCGGCGCGCGGCCATCAGCGCGGCTTCGTTGACGAGGTTCATCAGGTCGGCGCCGGAAAAGCCGGGTGTACCGCGCGCCAGGACCTTGAGGTCGACATTCGGCGCAAGCGGGACGTTGCGGACGTGAACCTTGAGGATGCGCTCGCGGCCGACGATGTCCGGGTTCGGAACGACGACCTGCCGGTCGAAGCGGCCGGGACGCAGGAGCGCCGGGTCGAGAACGTCCGGACGGTTGGTGGCGGCGATGAGGATGATGCCCTCGTTCGCCTCGAAGCCGTCCATCTCGACCAGCAGCTGGTTGAGCGTCTGCTCGCGTTCGTCGTTGCCGCCGCCGAGACCGGCGCCACGATGGCGGCCGACGGCGTCGATTTGGTCGATGAAGATGATGCAGGGCGCGTTCTTCTTGGCCTGCTCGAACATGTCGCGGACGCGGCTTGCGCCGACGCCGACGAACATTTCGACGAAGTCGGAGCCGGAAATGGTGAAGAAGGGCACATTCGCCTCGCCGGCGACGGAGCGGGCGAGCAGCGTCTTGCCGGTGCCCGGAGGTCCGACCAAGAGCACGCCGCGCGGGATGCGTCCGCCGAGACGCTGGAACTTCTGCGGGTCGCGCAGGAATTCGACGATCTCCTCGAGGTCCTGCTTGGCC
>JAEZHO010000421.1 GCA_023416545.1 Pseudomonadota bacterium | reverse complement strand
GGCGTCACCGACCAGACGACGTAATAGCCGACGAAGATCGACAAAACGAAGATCGCCAGCCTGAAGACGAAGGGATCGATCGCGCCGCCGGACACGCCGTGGGCCGCCTGCGCGACCGCCTCGGGGGCCTGTTCCGCCGCAACCCGGACCGCCTCGACCGCCTGGTCGAGACGATCAAGAGCCGAATTCATAATCTCGCTCGCCATCACAGCCCCTCTTTCTTGTCCGGCGTTGCCGCCTCGGCCTTCTTGCGCGTCCGCTTCGGCTTGTCCGCTTCGGCTTCGCCGGAGGCCGGAGCCTCGGTCTTGGCCGGCTTGCGGGCGGGCGCCGCGGCTGCGGGCGATGCCGGGGCCGCAAGCGATGCGACCGCCTCGGCGAAGGCGGGGTGAACCACCTTTCCGCCATGGGTCAGCATGGTCGCCTTGACCAGTTCATCGTCCGGGTTGATCGCGAATTCCTTGCTTTCCTTGGAGACCATGGTTTCGAGGAAGGCGAAGAGGTTCTTGGCATAGAGGGCGGAAGCGGAGGCCGCGACGCGGCCCGGCACGTTGGCATAGCCGATGACCCGGACGCCCTCGACCGTGGCGATCGAGCCCTTGACGGAGCCCTCGATATTGCCGCCCCGCTCGACCGCGAGGTCGACGGCGACGGAGCCCGGCTTCATGGCGGCGAGCATGGCGCGCGTGACGAGACGCGGGGCCGGCCGGCCGGGAATGAGGGCGGTGGTGATGACGATGTCCTGCTTGGCGATATGGTCTGCCACCAGGGCCGCCTGCTTGGCCTGATAGGCTTCCGACATCTGCTTGGCATAGCCGCCCGCGGTTTCGGCGGCCTTGAACTCGTCGTCCTCGACCGCGATGAACTTGGCGCCGCGCGAGGCGACCTGTTCCTTCGCAGCGGGACGGACGTCGGTCGCGGAGACCACGGCGCCGAGACGGCGGGCGGTGGCGATTGCCTGCAGTCCGGCGACGCCTGCGCCCATCACGAAGACCTTGGCGGCCGGAACGGTGCCGGCGGCGGTCATCATCATCGGCATGGCGCGGCCATATTCATGCGTCGCGTCGATGACGGCGCGGTAGCCGGCAAGGTTGGCCTGCGAGGAAAGCACGTCCATGGTCTGGGCGCGGGTGATGCGCGGCATGAGTTCCATGGCGAAGGCGGTGAGGCCGGCACGCGCCATTTCCGCAAGGGCCGCCTCGTTGCCGTAGGGGTCCATGGTGGCGAAGACGGCGGCACCGGACCGGTAGCCGGCGATCTCGGCCGAGGTCGGCCGGTTCACCTTGAGGATCACGTCCGCGGTCGCGGCGTCGGCGGCCCGGCCGATGCGTGCGCCTGTCGCCTCGAAGTCGGCGTCGAGGATGCCCGACGCCGTTCCGGCGCCTGCCTCGACGACGACCAGGAAGCCCATGGCGGAAAGCCGCTTCACCGTGTCCGGCGAGGCGGCAACCCGTTCCTCGCCTGCCCCTTCGCGAGGAACGAAAATAGTTCTTGTCATAAAATACCCCTCACATCCGTGCCCCCGACAGGCATGAAGACCATACCTGTCCCGCGATCATGTCGACGGAGGAATCAGCGAAGCAGGAAGGCGCCGGCGGCGTTGAGGACGAGGAAGACAATGAGGGCGCCGAAGAAGCCCAGGCCGCCGAAGAAGCCGGCCGCCATGGCGATCATCAGAACCACCAGGCACATGGTGCCCCACTTGGTCAGCGAGAGGAACATGTTGTAGGTCTGCTCGTGCTCCGCATAGTCCATGGAAGCACCCGTCTCGACTGGAGCGCTGTTGTGGTTGTCCATTCGTCGTCTCCCTGATTCGACCGATCCGTCCACCTTTTCGGTGCGGTCACTGAAACCTTCCGGACCGGCCCCGGGCAAATTGCCGGAGGCCGGTCTCGTCGGATTCTGGCCTTACACAAAGCGGCCACAAAGCGCAATGCCACCTTGTGGGGAAGGGGCCCCCGGAGGGGCGGTCAGTTGGGGAAGGCATGCTGGGAGGCCATCCGTGCCGTCGGCAGGATGGTCAGCGGAGCGGTGCCGCTGAGCGGCGACCGGTCGAACATGAGACGGCGCTCGTAGGCCTGCGATTCGTATATCGGAAAGCGCGTCATAAGGCGGGTCCGGATCTCGCGCGTTCGTGACGCGAGCAGCGTCAGATCGAAGCCGTAGATGCTGGCGAAGGTCGGCGGCACGACAGTATCGGCGTAGAAATAGCGTCGATAGAAGGCCGAATGGGCAGGGCGTATGTGCTGGAGCATGCGGTCCGCGTTGAAATATATCGCAGCCATGATCGTCGGCCTTACGGTCAGGAAAGGCAGCGCGGAGCGTTCGTCGTCCAGTTCCGGATCGATGGCGAGTCTCGCCGGGTCGATCAGCGTCATGCCTGCGTCGAGGAAGGCGTTGACGGCATCCGGAAATATGCCGGACGACTGGCTCACCCGGTGCGAGGGGGTCACGTGGTGCACCCTTATGGTGCTGACGAGTTCCTCATAGAGATAGACTCCGAAAACATAAGCGTGGTCATCGAAGTCGACCTCGTCGAGCATGCTGCTTGCCGAAAGCGGCAGGACCCCTCGCTCCTGGTAGGACTTGTAGCGCAGGCGGGCAATGTCTTCAAAATCTTCCTGGCTTTCGATGCGCCGGTATTCGACGGCGTCCAGGATGGAGAGTAGCTTCTTTCCAAATGGCTCGTTCGCAACGACATTATTGTTATGCATGTAACAGCATTCTCCTCAGCGTTAACGAGAAGTTAATCTGAGTTTGCCCGCTGCGGAGAATCAACCGTCGTGATAAGACGATATTTTAACAAACATGGTTAAAATTTTAGGGATTGGACGCGTCCGGCCCGGATCACTTCACCGGCTTTAGACGCTTTCGGGATGCCTTCAGGGCCTGAGGCTGGCTGCCGATGCGTAGCATCCCGGCTGCGGTATCCGCATCCACCGGCGGCGCAAAGACGTAACCCTGGATCAGGTCGGCGAAGCGATTGTCGCTGATCAGCATGAGCTGTTCCTGCGTTTCGACGCCCTCCATCACGATCTGAAGCCCCAAATCCCGGGACAAGAGCGTGATTCCGCGAAGGAGCTTGGTCTGTCGCGGATTGTGGTTGATGTCGCGGATGAAAGCCCGATCGACCTTGACGATATCGAGCGGCAGGGCGCTCAGGTAGCTGAGACTGGAGAACCCGGTGCCGAAATCATCGATCGCGATCGTGACGCCTTCCTCCCGCAGTTGATAAAGGATGTCGCTGACGGCAACGGGATCGTCGATGAAGCAGCTTTCCGTCAATTCTACGTGAAGGCGCGTCGGCGGCAGGCCGTTGCGTGCCAGTATCCGCAATACGTCGCCCACGAAGTCCGGCGTCATGAGGTCGTGGACGGAAAGGTTGACGGAGACGGCGGCCGGCTGTTCCCAGCCCGCGCAGTCGCGGCTTGCGCGTTCGAGGACGAAATGCGTGATCCTGGAGATGATGCCCATCTCCTCCGCCATCGGGATGAAGACGTTGGGCGCGATCGTACCCTTTTCGGGATGATCCCAGCGTACCAGTGCCTCCATGCATTCGATCCGGCTGCCGTCGAGCGTGTACATGGGCTGGTAGACCACATGCAGGCCCTCGTCCGAGACCACCTGCCGCAACGCCGCGCGCAGCTTCTGCTCCTCGACGTAGCGGGCATCCATCTCGGGACGGAAGAAGGAGAGCGAACCGTGGCCCCGCAACTGCGCGTCGCTGAGGGCGAGGTCGGCCTTGATCAGCCATGTCTCCATGTCGAATTGGTCTGCGCGTGCCGCGATGGCGCCGCTGTTGACGGAGACCTGGATACGAAGGTCAGGAAGCTGGTAGGCCTTCTGGATCTCCTCGTGAACCCTGCGGACGTGGGCCTCCAGTTGCGGACGATCCTCGGCCATCACGAAAAGGGTGAACTCGTCGCCCACCAGTCGCCCGGTGAGGAGATCGGGGCCTGCTTGCGCCGACAGCCGGGATGCGATCGCCGCCAGGAGTCGGTCGCCGACCACATGGCCCCTCAGGTCGTTGACGTGTTTGAAGTCTTCGACATCCAGCACGACGAGAGCGGCGAGGCTGTCTGGCGGCCGCCGTTCGAGTTCGGTCCTCGCCATCGCGGCAAAGTGCGCCCGGTTGCGTAGTCCCGTCAATGCGTCGAACTGGACCATGTGCAGGATCTGCGCTTCCGCATCGATACGGGCGCTCACGTCCTCGAAAATCAGGACGACGCCTCCATCCTCGCGCCGGCTGGCGGAGAATTCAACGTGCAGGCCCTTCTTGAGCTGGAAGACCGTACGGTCCACGTGGCCGCCCAGCAATCGGCGGACTTCGCTCACCACCCTGGTGCGGCGGTAGCCGTTATGGGATTCCAGCACGCCGACCAGGGGGAGACCCTGGATCTCGGCGGCATCGGACAGGCCCAGCAGGTCGCAGGCACGACGGTTGGCCACCTCGATCCGGCCATCCCTATCCAGCATGATGAGGCCGTGCGCGATGGTCGTGAGCGCGAGGTCGAACCGATTGGCGATCAGGCGGATTTTTCGCGCCGCCAGCACGTTCTCGTAGAGAAATTCCCTGACGCCGGTGGCCATGGAACGGGTCGTAAGGGCGAACGGTATGAGCAGCAGGGACATCGCCGCAAGATGTGTATCGCCGCTCGCCACGCAGGCCACGACGATGGGAACGCAACAGCCGAACGTCTGGAAATCCACGGCGTAGCGCGAGCCGTAGTTGCGGCCGACGATCGACATCATCGACCCCATTGTCATGGCGATGCACGTGAAGGCTACGAAGCTGTCCTTGAGGACCAGCATGCCGTGGCCGCTCGTCGTCCCCAGAAGGAGCGCAGTCATCGCCGCCCCGAGGACATAACGGCGCTCCCAGCCGGCAATCTCCTTGCGGGTCAGGGTCGTCTTGTCGACCTTGTCGAACTTCAGGAAATCGAAATAACGGTAGGCGAATACGAGCGGGAAACCCGCCGCAGCATAGAGATAGAAGTTGGACTTCGTATAGCTGTAGACAATAGCGCACCAGACGACATGCACCACCACGCCGGTAATCAGTGTCCCGCGGTTTCCAAACAGCGACGTCACGAAGGACAGGTAGACATCCGTCGGAAGCGTCGTTGCGTCTTGCGCTCTCATGGGTTGCCCCTCGTCTCGACCCCA
>JAEZHO010000376.1 GCA_023416545.1 Pseudomonadota bacterium | reverse complement strand
ATCTGCGGCAGGATGCCTTCGCGCCTGCCCACACGGCTGATATTGCCGATTGCCTGGTAAAGTCCTCCGGTCTCCGCATCGAGATCGACCGGCGGCGTGGCCGTGGTGCGGGCCTCAACCCGAGCGGACGTTTCGAAGAGGAGCGCCGCGAGGTCTTCGACGACGGCTGGCAGACACTGGAGGAACTGGCGCCGTTCCGGACGGAAGTGCAGGTGGAAAAGCCGCGCACCGCGATAACCCGCAACGACTCGCCCGACATTTCCTTCGACCGGTCCATCAATCCCTATCGGGGTTGCGAGCACGGCTGCATCTATTGCTTTGCGCGCCCGACCCACAGCTTCATGGGCCTTTCCGCGGGACTGGACTTCGAGGCCAAGCTTTTCGCAAAGCCCGACGTGCCGAAGCTTCTGGAGCGCGAACTCAGCCGCCCGGAGTACAAGGTCCGTGCGATCGCGATCGGCACCAATACCGATCCTTACCAGCCGATAGAGCGGGAATGGCGCATCATGAGGCAGATCCTCGAAGTGCTGCAGAAGGCCAATCATCCGGTCGCGATCGTGACGAAGTCGGCGCTGATCATGCGCGACCTCGACATTCTCTCCGACATGGCCGCGAAGGGGCTGGCGAAGGTCGGCATTTCCGTCACCACGCTGGACCGGAAGCTGGCGCGCACCATGGAACCGCGCGCCTCGACGCCGACCAGGCGCCTGGAGGCGATCAAGGCACTCAACGATGCGGGTGTTCCGACCGCCGTCATGGTCGCCCCCATCATCCCCGCGCTCAACGATCACGAACTCGAGCGCATCCTGGACGCCGGCCACGCGGCCGGTGCGCGGGAGGCGAGCTACGTCCTTCTGCGCCTGCCGCTGGAGGTGAGCCCGCTGTTTCGCGACTGGCTGCTTCGCAACTATCCCGATCGCTACCGGCACGTCATGTCGCTGGTGCGCTCCATGCGCGGCGGCAAGGACTACGACGCCGAGTTCGGCAAGCGGATGAAGGGCTCCGGCCCCTATGCATGGCAGATCGGCCGCCGTTTCGAGATGACCACCAAGCGGCTCGGAATGGGCCGGCGCGGCCTGCCGCTTCGCGATGATCTCTTTGTCCGCCCGGATGGTGGCGGCATCCAGCTTTCGCTGCTCTAGCGATCGCATTCCTGGCCATCCAGGATTTCGGCGCGGGTACCGCCTCCCCCGCGACCGAAACGCCCCGGCCCCGCCTCCCCGTGGCGGGACAGTGTGCCGCATCACACCGGCCGGGGCTTGCAGGAAGTCGGGCGGACGTGCGAGTCTGCCGCCATGTTGGCTCGCACGTCCCCCGATTCTCCGATGCTGTTCGACGATGTCCCGCTCATCCCGGACTTCAGCCTGGAACTTGTCGCCCGCAAGGCCGGCCACTGGCCGGTCGCGGGAACCGACGAGGCGGGCCGCGGGCCGCTCGCCGGTCCCGTGGTCGCCGCAGCCGTGATCCTCGATCCGGACAACATTCCCGATGGCCTCAACGATTCCAAGCAACTGACGGCGGCGCGCCGGGAGGAGCTCTTCGAGGTCATCATGGCGACCGCCGAAGTCTCGATCGCCGCATCCGGTCCACGCCATATCGACGAACGCAACATCCTGCGCGCAAGCCTCGATGCCATGCGCCGAGCCGTGGCCGGGCTTTCCATCCTGCCCGCCTATGTGCTCGCCGACGGACGGGATGTGCCCCAGGGTCTCTGCTGCCCCGGCCGGGCGGTCATCAAGGGCGATTCGCGGTCCGTATCGATTGCCGCCGCGTCGATCATCGCAAAGGTGACGCGCGACCGGATGATGACCCGCGCCCACCAGGTCTTCCCGCTCTACGGCTTCGACAGCCATGCCGGCTATGCGACGCCGCAGCATCGCGCCGGGATCGAAGCCCATGGACCCTGCCTGCTCCATCGGATGAGCTTTCGCCCGCTCCGCAGGGATGAGGCCGCCGAATAGTCCGAAAGCATAACCGGCGCACGAAAAAAGGGCCGCGCGATGCACGGCCCTTTTGATTCTATTCCGATTGTATCCGGGCTTTTGCCGCTCAGTTCAGGCGTGTCTGAACCTTGTCAACCGAATCCTTGAACAGGGCTTCCTGCGTGCCGGTATCGGCCTTCTTCGCGATCACCTTCTCTGCGGCGGCAACCGCGAGGTCGACTGCTGCGGAGCGAACAGCGGAGATCGCGTCGGCCTCGGCCTGCCTGATCTTCTGTTCCGACAGGGCATTGCGGCGTGCGACGAATTCCTCGGTCTTCTGGCGAGCTTCCTCGGTGAGCATGGCTGCCTCGCGTTCAGCGGCAGCAACGATCTGCTCTGCCTCCGCCTCGGCTTCCTTGCGCTTGCGCTGGTATTCGGCCAGCAGCTGCTGCGCTTCCTCGCGAAGGCGCTTGGCCTCCGCCAGTTCGCTGCGGATGTTTTCGGCGCGCTGGTCGAGCGACTTGGCGACCATGCCGGGCACCTTCAGGTAGGCCAGCAGGACGAAAAAGAGGATGAGGCCGACGAGGGCGAAGAAAGTGGCGTCCAAAGCCATGGATCAGGCCTCCTTCGGAGATGCCGCAACAACGGCGGACTTGATTTCCTCGGCATTGGCCTTGGCGCCGATCAGCTGATTGACGATGGCGGATGCCGTTTCTTCGGCGATGGCGCCGACCTGGGCGAATGCCTGAGCCTTGATGTCGCCGATGCGGGCCTCGGCAGCCGAGAGCTTGTCGGCAAGCTCGGCCTCGATGGCGGCGCGGTCGCCGGCAGCCTTCGACTTGGCAGCCTCGCGGGCCGTCTCGCCGATCGTGTGCGCCTTGGCACGGGCCGCGGCCAGTTCGCGTTCATAGGTTTCGACGGCCGCATCGGCCTCCGACTTCAGCCTGGAGGCCTCGTCGAGGTCCTGGGCAATACGGTCGTGGCGCTGCTCGAGGATTCCTCCCAGGCGCGGCACGATGACCCTCTTCATCAGAAGGTAGAAAAGGCCGAAGGTGATGACCAGCCAGAGAAGCTGCGACGGGTAGGTCGATGCGTCGAAAGGCGGGAAAGGCCCCGTGGCGTGCGCGTCGTCGTGAGCGACACCGGTTTCCGTGTGCACTTCGCCCGCGGGCGCTGCGCCCGGTGCTTCATGCGTCTCTGTGGCTTCCGGCGCGGTCTGCGCAAGTGCCGAAGTCACGAACATCATCACCTCCAAGGGGATATCAAATGCGAAAGATCACGGCACGTCATTGGAGACGGCCGTGATCCCGTACCCGATGCCGAAATTAGACGGCGAACAGGAGAAGGAGAGCAACGAGCAGCGAGAAGATGCCCAGAGCTTCCGTAACGGCGAAGCCGAATACCAGACGGCCGAACTGGCTGTCAGCGGCGGACGGGTTGCGCAGGGCACCCGACAGGTAGTTGCCGAAGATGTTGCCGAGGCCGAGAGCCGTGCCGGCCATACCAAAGCAAGCGAGACCTGCGCCGATGAACTTTGCTGCTTCCGCTTCCATGAATGAACTCCTTCGAAATGGTTGTTGCGGCAGATGACTGGCGCCCGCGGGCGCCAATGTGGATATTCCTTAGTGCCCGCCCGGATGGACCGCGTCATTCAGGTACATGCAAGTCAGCACCGCGAATACGTAGGCCTGGAGGAAGGCGACGAGGAATTCGAGACCCGTCAATGCGACGGTCATGATGAGAGGCAGGATGGCGCCACCGATGCCGAGTGCGCCGAGCGCGCCCAGCGAGGCGACGAAGCCCGAGAAGACCTTCAGCGTGATGTGCCCTGCCAACATGTTGGCGAAGAGACGCACCGACAGCGAGATCGGACGGGAAAGGAAGGAGATGACCTCGATCGCGACGACGAGCGGCAGAAGCACGCCCGGAACGCCGCTCGGCACGAACACGCTCAGGAAGTGGAAGCCGTGCTTGTAGAAGCCGTAGACGAGAACCGTGCCGATCACCAGCAGCGCGAGCGCGAAGGTGACGACGATCTGGCTGGTCACGGTGAAGAAGTAGGGGAACATGCCCAGCATGTTCGCCGTCAGGACGAACATGAACAGCGTGAAGACCAGCGGGAAGAACTTCATTCCCGCGCTACCGGCGCCTTCGCGCAGCATGCCGGCAATGAACTCGTAGGACATTTCGGCGACGGATTGGGCCCGGCCCGGGATCAGCCCGCGCTGCGACGTGGCGAAATAGAGGAAGCCGGTTGCGCAGGCGACCGTCGCGACCATGAAGAGCGATGCATTGGTGAAGGAGAAGTCGATGCCGCCGATTTCGATCGGGACGATCTTGCTGATCTGAAACTGATGGGTCGGATCGTTGGCCACCGTCTACCTTCTTTCTTCCTACATTCGCCCAGTCGATCGCCGCTCAGGCGCCCGTCAGGGCTTTCGCTTCTTATTCCGGCCACCAACAAGGGACGGCGGCGTTGCAACCATCCCCACGGCACGCAGGACATTCAGTATGCCGGCGCAGAAGCCGAGCAGGAGCAGGATGATCATGCCCCATGGCCCCGTACCGGCAAAACGGTCGAGAAGATAGCCGAGCATTGCACCCACCGCGATCGCGGCGATGAACTCCGAGGAGATCTTCAGGCCGAGAGCCATCCCACGACGGCTTTCCTCGCTCTGCGCATCCCTCTTTGCTTCCGCCGCTTCATCGGCATTCCGTTCCGCCAGGGCGGCGGAAAGGCGCCGGCGGCGCTGCTCCAGACTCTCGTCCCGATTGTCCGTCATTCGCGTCCTCCCTTGCCGTCTTCGCGTATCCCACGGTGCATCGACCGTCCGATCCGTATGCGAAACATGCTGACTGCTAGGGATTTCGCGCCTTCCGGCCCGTTTTCAAGTCGGGCGCAACATAGTTTTGAGCGCCTGCATAGTCAAGGCGTAGGGGCGATATGCGGCTCAGGCATTTTCGCTATAAATTCCAGATATTTAGGAGCATTCCACTACTATCGGCGTAAACTTCCGACGGAATCACCGGCAGCGGCGCATGGCCGCATCAGCTCCAGCCGCCTCCGTAGGTGCGATAGAAGATGTGGAGGCCGATGCGCCCGACCTTCTTCATCGAGCGGGCCCACTTGGGACGAACGTAGACCGCGTGGTAGTGGGTGGAGGATCCGACCTCCTTCAGCCAGATCTTGCCGGCGGTGACGGCCATCGCGACTTCCCGGGCCATTTTCCAGTGGTACTGGGAGCGGACACGGTCACGGATGTTGTCGCAGGCAAAGGAAAACTGGCAGCGGTTGCGCCAGTCTTCGTTCTGGTAGACGACGCCGCAGATCGTGCCCGGATAGGCCGGGTTGCGGACGCGGTTCAGGATCACCTGGGCCACCGCGGCCTGCCCGCGGGCTGATTCTCCGCGGGCCTCGAAATAGATGCCGGAAGCGAGGCACTGCTGCTCGCGGGCCGAAAAGGCTTCCGCCGGCAGCGGGGTTGCGGCCCATGCATGATCGTCGCTGCCGATCGGCGGGATGAACCGGCCGGCTTCGGGCTTCTTCAGGATGGCGTCGAAGGGCGATACCCGCGCGAAATCCGGCTCCGGCGGGGCGTAGGCGGTCGCCAGCACATCCGGCCTGTCATTGGTCACGAGATTGGCGATCATCGGGGAAACGCCGGTGTCGTGCTTCTGCTCCTTGCGGAAATAGAAGGAGGCCAGCTCGACTTCCCTGGCGGCCTTTCCGGCCTTGGTGAAGCCCGCAAGCTCCTGCCCGCCCAGCGGCGGCAGCGTCAGGGCGCTGTGGCGCTGCAGGACCGAGCCGGCGGTGAACGCCCTGGGAGGCTGCATCGGCTCGACGGCGACAATGCGGCCCTTCTTCGCCTTGCGGTTGACCCGGTCCTCGTCCGGCGTCACCTCTTCGCCGGCCGTACCGCGCGCGAACGCCACCTTCTCGCCATCGGCCAGCACGACGCCGGCATTGACCGGCATCAGCCTCTCCATCTCCGGGAAGGCGATTTCCGATGCGTGGATCGACCCGGCCGGCGATGCGGTGAGGACAACGCGCCATCTGTGGCTCGCGTCAAGTCCCGACAGGAGAGCGGAGAGGTCACCGTGGGCCGCCGCCGAGGGGAAGGCCAGCCAGGACGTCAGTCCGAAAAGGACAGGTGCAGTCCAGGCATTGAGGCGAATGCGGGACTTGCGACTCAAAACAAATCTCGAACGCAAAACGGAAGACTCCACGGGCAATAAGGAACCCGTGGAGAATTGATCATTAACCTTGATGGGCGGTTAACAGGCGCCCGCCATATCCCCGTATCGCCGGAGAATTTAGCGACTTCACATAAATGTCAGATGATCACCTGCGAGCCCAGTTCGACGACACGATTGGCAGGCAGGCGGAAATAGTCCGACGGATCGGCGGCGGAGTTCGCGAGCGCGATGAACAGCCGGTCCTGCCACATGGGCATGCCCGACTCGGCCCCCGGGACGAGCTTGCGGCGGCCGAGGTAGAAGGAGGTCGCCATGATGTCGAACTTGACGCCGTTCTTGCGCAGATGCGCCAGTGCCTGCGAGACATTGTGGCTCTGCATGAAGCCGAAACGCAATTAGACGAGCGTGAAGCGTTCCGACAGCCGGGTGATGCGGAAGCGCTCCTCCGCGGCGACGCGCGGTTGCTTCACCGTCTGCACGGTGAGGATCACGTTCTTCTCGTGAAGGACGTGGTTGTGCTTGATGTTGTGAAGGAGCGCCGCCGGCGCGGTCTGCGAATCGCTGGTCAGGAATATGGCGACGCCCGGGACTAAGACCGGTCCGTTCTTGCTCTTGCGCTCGATCATCGGCGCGAAGGTTTCAAGCGGCACATCGACCTTGCGGGTCTTTTCGAAAAGGATCGTGCTGCCTCTCCTCCACGTCCACATGATGATCGTGAAGCCTGCCGCAAGGAGCACAGGGACATAGCCGCCGTCTTGCAGCTTCAGGAGATTGGCGCCGAGGAAGACGAGCTCCAGCGCAAGCAGGGGCACGAGCAGTGCGTAGGCGGCCCATGGCGGCCATTTTCCGCGAAGCCGCACCAGCTCGAAGGCCATCATGG
>JAEZHO010000345.1 GCA_023416545.1 Pseudomonadota bacterium | reverse complement strand
AACTCGCCGAACGTCTCGGGCATCAGCTTTTCCATCGACGGCTTGTCGGAGCCGGAGGAAATGCGGCCTTCCTCGGTCAGCGAATGCGGCGTCCTGATGCCGGCCACCACGTCCTCGCCCTGGGCGTTGACGAGGAATTCGCCGTAGAGTTCCTTCCGGCCGGTGGACGGGTTGCGGGTGAAGGCGACGCCGGTCGCGGAAGAGGAGCCGAGATTGCCGAATACCATGGCCTGGACGTTAACGGCCGTGCCCCAGTGTTCGGGAATGCGGTGCAGGCTGCGATAGGTCGCGGCGCGGGGATTGGTCCAGCTGGAAAAGACGGCGGAGATCGCCTGCCAGAGCTGAACATGCGGGTCCTGGGGGAAGCTCTCGCCCAGTTCCTCCTCGATCACGTCCTTGTAGAGACCGACGACGTGCTGCCACTCGACGGAGGAGAGATCGGTATCGTATTCGTGGCCATTCCTGGCCTTCTCGTCCTCGAGGATTTCCTCGAAGACCTCGTGGTCCAGCCCCATGACGACATCGGCATACATCTGGATGAAGCGCCGGTAACTGTCCCAGGCGAAGCGCGCGTCGCCTGCATCGTGGCCGAGCGCCTGCACCGTATCGTCATTGAGGCCGAGATTGAGGACCGTGTCCATCATGCCGGGCATGGAGGCGCGGGCGCCGGAGCGGATCGACAGGAGAAGCGGCCGGGTGGTGCCGCCGAAGGCCCTGCCCGTCTCCGCCTCCATGGCGGATATCCCCTCAAGAACCTGTTCCTTCAGCCCGTCCGGTAGGGTCTTGCCGTTATCGAAATACCAGGCGCAGGCATCGGTGACGATCGTCAGGCCGGGGGGAACGGGAAGCCCAAGGCTCGCCATCTCCGCCAGGTTCGCACCCTTGCCGCCAAGCGTCGCGACATCCGCCACGCCGCCCTCGGCCTTGCCTCCACCGAAGCGGTAGACCCACTTCTTCATCCGAACGTTCTCCACCCGCCTCAGCCCTTGCTGAGGACGAATACAGGTTTTGCAACAGTTTGAAAACGCATGACGGCGGGAATATGTTGCGGCGCAACATTCGTAGGTGTTCAGACCGCCTCGCGCAGCAATTCGGCGGTCTGCAGGTCGACGGAAACGAGCTGTGAGACGCCCTGCTCGGCCATTGTGACGCCGAACAGGCGGTTCATGCGGGCCATGGTAATCGGGTTGTGGGTGATGATGACGAAGCGGGTCTCGGTCGATGCCGCCATCTCGTCCATCAGGTTGCAGTAGCGCTCCACGTTATGGTCGTCGAGCGGCGCATCCACCTCGTCGAGGACGCAGATCGGCGCCGGGTTGGTGAGGAAGACGGCAAAGATCAGGGCCATGGCGGTCAGCGCCTGCTCGCCGCCCGAGAGCAGTGTCATGGTCTGCGGCTTCTTGCCCGGCGGGCGCGCCAGTATCTCGAGGCCGGCCTCCAGCGGATCGTCGGATTCGATCAGCTGCAGTTCGGCCGTGCCGCCACCGAAGAGATGGGTGAACAGGCGCTGGAACTCGGTGTTGACGACGTCGAAGGCGGCGACCAGCCGCTCGCGCCCTTCGCGATTGAGGCTCTGGATCGCACCGCGCAGCTTGCGGACGGCGTCGATGATGTCGTCCCTCTCGTAGATCAGGGCGTCGAGCTTGTCGGTAAGCTCCTTCTGTTCCTCCTCGGCCCGCAGGTTCACCGCGCCGAGGCGCTCACGCTCCATCTTCAGCCGGTCGACCTCGCGCTCGATCTCGCGCATGTCCGGAAGCTCGGCACCGGGCGCCATCCCGGCAAGCCGCAGCACCTCGGGCGGCGTCACGCCCAGCGCCTGCTGGATGGCGACCTCGCTGTCGTGGCGGCGCTCGGCGGCGGAAACCAGCCGTTCCTCCGCCCGACCGCGCTTCTCACGTGCTTCGGCAAGCTCCGACAGCGCCGTGGCCGCCAGCCCATCCGCCTCGCGCTGCCGGGTTTCGGCTTCGGCAAGGCGATCGGCGGCGGCGCGCCGCGCCTCCTCCGCCTTCTGCAGTTCGGAGAGCAACATGCGCCGGCGCTCCTCGAATTCCTCGGGCGCCGCCTCCAGATCCGCCAGTTCCTCGCGGGCCTCCTCCTCGCGCTCGCGCAGCGTCGCCACATGGTCTTCGGCACTCGCCGCGCGAGCCTGCCAGGCCGAACGCTCCTGGGCGATCGCCGACAGGCGGCGTCGGCGTGCGTCCGTATCGCGGCTCAGCCCCTCGAAGCGGGCTCGCGCCTCGGCAAGAATGCCCCGGTCCGTAGCCACGGCCGCCTGCTGGTCGCGCAGGCGCTCGTCCAGCGACGACAGGTCGGGGGCGTCCTCGAGTTCCACCCGGGCATTCTCTTCCTGGAGCAGCGTCTCTTCCAGCTGGCCGCGCACCTGGCTCAGCGCCTCAGTGACGACATCGCGACGGCGCAGGAGTTCCCCCGCAGCCCGCTCGGCGGCTGCCAATGCCTCCCGCGCCTCCGCAAGCGCGCGGCCGGCCATGCGGCTGCGGTCGCGTGCATCGGCAAGACGCCCCTCGCCGGCCGCGATACCGGCGGTCGCCTCGGCGAGCGCCTCCTCCGCATCCGAAAGGATGATCCGCGCCTCTTCCAGCTCTCCCTCGAGCTCGGCGAGGCGGTTCTTCTGGGAGAGCCTGAGTGCCGCAGCTCCTGGGGCCTCGGAACCGGCGACATGCCCGTCCCAGCGGTAGACCGCTCCTTCGAGCGTCACCAGCCGTTGGCCGGGCTTCAGCTGCGCCATGAGGCGAAGGGCGTCGTCCGGGGAAACCACGCCGATCTGGGCAAGGCGGCGCGTCAGTTCCGGCGGCGCGGTGGCGCGCTGGAGAAGCGGCTCGCATCCGTGCGGAAGCGGAGGATCGCCGGCGCCGTCGCCGTTCACGGTCCAGTAGGCGGCAGCCTCTGGATCGGTGGAGCTTTCGAGATCGTCCCCAAACGCTGCGCCGAGTGCCGCCTCGTAGCCGCGGTCGACGCGAATGGCCTCCGCCACGGGAGAGAAATCACCGGAGGCTTCGGAGGCGGCGAGCATCTTCGAAATCGTGCGCGCTTCCGTTTCAAGGGCGTTCAGCTGCGAGCGCGCGGCATCGACCGGCTTTCGCGCCAACACTTCCGCCGACCGCGCAAGGCCGAGTGCCGCCTCCGCCTCTTCCGCCGCCACGCCCGCCTCCTCCACGGCGAATTCCGCGGCATCGACCGCCTCCCGGCGCTCGGCCGGGTCGTCGAGACCAGACAGCCGGTCGGCGATCGCCTGCAGTTCAGCCTCGGCATCCTGCATCTGCCGGTCGAGCCGCTGGCGACGTTCGCCGATGTCCCGGATCAGCCGTTCGAGCTGGGTACGCGACGCCGCCGCCTCGGCCTTTTCGGCGGTGATCGCGGCGAACAGCTTTTCGCTTTCCGCGAGAGCCGCGGCCGCCGCCTCGAAGGCCTCCTTCAGGTCCTCCGCCTCGGCGCCCGAATCGGCCAGGAGTTCGTTGAGTTCGGCTTCCTCCTCGTCGAGCTTCGCCAGGAAGGACGCGTTGTCCTGAACCAGTCGTTCCTCGCGGCGGATATCCTCGACCAGCTGCAACAGCCGCCGGGAAAGCTCGTCGCGGCGCCGCATCAGGCGGCCGCTCTCGTCGTCGAGCTGGG